>WFZS01000143.1 GCA_015489465.1 Bacteroidales bacterium
TTGTTTTCCGTTTTATTGTTGATGTTATTTTTATTTGTTCAACAAGCAAATTCGCAAGTAAGAAAATATTGGTATGTAGAACCTTCGGCGGGATTTACCATTAATAATGCGGTGGATATTCATTCGGGTGGTATTTTTCCGGGACCGGGTGAATGGAGATTTGGCGGTGGAATGGAACTCGGATGGCAGTTGGGTTATGTTATAGGTATAAGCGGAAATATTTCTTATGCTAAATTATCGGGTGTGAACGATGTTTGGCATGAAAGCTTTGAAGCCGATTTTATTGAAACCGCTTTGAATGGCAGAATAAACCTTATGAATATTTTTGCCGGTACTAAAAAATCCGACAGAAAATTCAACTTTTATTTTATTGGTGGGTTAGGCGTTTCACAAGTTAATACGATTCATGTCAAAAATACAGATACGGATCCCGATACAACCAAATGGGGTTACGGAAATGGTCACGGTTTAGGAGGAAGGACTATTGCATCCGTTTTTAAATATGGTATGAAAGGTGAATATTATATTAATCCGAGACTTTCGGTGGGATTAACTGTGATGAACAGTTATGCCGATAATGATATAATTGACGGGCATGGACCGGAGTCGGGTTATAAAGGTTCTACATCAAAAGATACTTACGGATTTATAACGGCATCTATCCAATATAGAATAGGTTCCGGTGTTAGTGAAGCTCAGGCATCTTATAAAGCGTCAAGACCGAAAAGAACAAAAAGAACAAGAAGTGCAAAACCTACAAGGGTTAAAAAGACAAAAGTAAGCAAGAAAAACAGAGTTAGCAGTAGTGGAGGAGGTGGCGGTCGTGGATTCATATCCATTGGTAAAGGTAGTAGAAAAGGCTCCGAAAAAGTTCCAAGGTCGATGAAGCGAGGCAGAAGTTCTAAAGCCGTTAAGATTAAGACAGGTAAATACAACGGATATCCATGGAGAAGAGGACAGGATTGGATAAGAATCAAGAAACATAAAGAAGATAAATACAGTAAATATAGAGGTGGTTGATATTCCTTAATAGTTCTATAAAATAAAAGTGAGCCTTTTGTTGAAAAACAGAAGGCTCTCTTTTTTAGATACATCTTCAACCGGTAACAATGTTGGAATAATGTAACAGTCGTAAAAATTTTTATTCATACAGAAATAAAAATGGAAAAAGTCTTGGTAATTAGAAAATTATTTTTACCTTTGCAGCCCGTTTCAGGATAGTAGATGGAAAACCCTGAAACAGTTATAATTAAAGGAACCTGATAAGGTAAAACGCTATAGGTTTCTTGCGCGGCAAACAGGAGAGAGCTGCGTTGTTTTATCTGAAACAACACCAAAATCTCCTCCCTTATCAAGCCTTCCTTTAATTTATAACAATAAAAAGAGGTTAATTTAAAATATTTTATACTTTTGCGCCCTCAAAAATAAATGTGCAAAAGTTTAATAATTTAAAAATTGTTATGCCGACAATACAACAGTTAGTAAGAAAAGGACGTAAAAAGTTAGTTGAAAAGAGCAAGTCTCCTGCTCTTGACGCATGTCCGCAACGTCGCGGGGTTTGTGTTAGGGTTTATACTACAACACCTAAAAAACCTAACTCGGCAATGAGAAAAGTTGCCAGAGTACGTTTGACAAACGGTAAAGAGGTTAATGCATATATCCCGGGTGAAGGTCACAATTTACAGGAACACTCCATAGTTATGATTAGAGGAGGTCGTGTGAAGGACTTGCCCGGTGTTCGTTATCATATTATTCGTGGAGCTCTCGATACTTCCGGTGTGGAAGGTCGTACACAGCGCAGGTCCAAATACGGTACAAAACGTCCAAAGAAAAAGTAAAACAGCAATAAGCTTAGAATAAAATGAGAAAATCGAAACCAAAGAAAAGAATAATACTTCCCGACCCGAAATACAACGATGTTTTGGTGACTAAATTTGTTAACAATATCATGTTAAAGGGAAAAAAGAGCATTGCATTTAAAATCTTTTACGATGCTATTGATATTGTAAACGAAAAAATGGAAGAAGATGGTCTTGAGGTTTGGAAAAAAGCGCTTGCTAACGTTACTCCCTCAGTTGAGGTTAGAAGTCGCCGTATAGGTGGCGCTACTTTCCAAATTCCCTCTGAAATTCGTCCTGCACGTAAACAATCGATAGGAATGAAAAATCTTATCGGTTTTGCGCGCAAGCGTCATGAAAAATCAATGTCGCAAAAACTTGCAAATGAAATTATGGCTGCTTACCGTGAAGAGGGTGGCGCCTTTAAGAAGAAAGAAGAAACGCATAGGATGGCGGAAGCTAACAAAGCATTCTCGCATTTCAGATTCTAAAAGTTTAGGGTATTAATAGATGGCAAAGAAAGAAAATAAAGGAACGAATAAATTAGAGCTTACCAGAAATATCGGTATTATGGCTCATATTGACGCCGGTAAAACGACGACAACCGAGCGAATACTATATTATACCGGTAAGAACTATAAGATTGGCGAGGTTCACGAGGGTGCGGCTACCATGGACTGGATGGTTCAGGAGCAAGAAAGAGGTATTACCATTACTTCCGCTGCAACAACGGTTTATTGGGAACTTTTCGGGAAAAAATATAAAATTAATATCATTGATACTCCTGGACACGTTGACTTTACCGTGGAGGTAGAGCGTTCACTACGTATTCTGGATGGTGCTGTTGCTTTGTTCTGTGCCGTTGGTGGTGTTGAACCGCAATCGGAAACAGTATGGAGACAAGCCGATAAATATAAGGTGCCCAGAATTAGTTTCATTAATAAAATGGACAGGTCGGGTGCTGACTTTTTCGGTGTTATAGAACAGATGAAAGAACGTCTCGGAGCTAATCCAGTACCTATTCAAATACCGATAGGTGCAGAAGAAGATTTCCAGGGTGTTGTTGATCTTGTTAAAGATAAAGCGTTTGTTTGGGATGAAACTTCTTTAGGAACTAAAATCGTTGAGATTCCCATTCCCGAAGATCTTAAAGAAACCGCTTATAATTACAGAATGAAACTTATAGAAGGCGTTGCCGAAGAACGTGACGACCTTCTTGAAAAATATATGGAAGATCCTCATTCGATTACCGAAGAGGAAATGATTGATGTTATCCGTAGAGCTACCCTCGATATGCGAATTACTCCTGTTATGTGTGGCTCTGCATTCAAAAACAAAGGTGTTCAAATGCTTTTGAACGCTATTATCGAATTTTTACCTAGTCCGCTAGATATTGATGCTGTTGTTGGTATAAATCCGAAAACAGGTAAGGAAGAGGTTCGTAAACCCGATCCTAATGATCATTTTAGCGCACTTGCTTTTAAAATAGCAACGGATCCTTTTGTGGGACGCCTTTGCTTTTTTAGAGTTTATTCCGGTACATTGGAATCCGGATCCTATGTATATAATGCTAATACAGGTAAAAAAGAGCGTATCAGCCGTATTATGCAGATGCATGCTAACAAGCAAAATCCCATGGATAAAATTGAAGCCGGGGATATAGCAGCTGCAGTCGGTTTTAAAACCATTCGTACCGGAGATACTCTTTGTGACGAAAAACATCCCATTCTTCTTGAATCGATGTCTTTCCCCGAACCTGTAATTAGTATCTCAATAGAACCGAAAACTCAAAAAGACATGGATAGAATGGGTATGGCTTTGGCTAAACTTGCTGAAGAAGACCCCACATTCCGTGTTAAAACCGATGAAGAATCCGGTCAAACCATTATTTCAGGCATGGGTGAACTTCACCTTGATATTCTTATTGACAGAATGCGTAGGGAATTCAAGGTTGAATGTAATGTAGGTCAACCTCAGGTTGCATACAAAGAAGCTCTTACTTCGAATGTAGAGCACCGTGAAGTTTATAAAAAACAAACCGGAGGACGTGGTAAGTTTGCAGATATACAATTTGAACTCGGTCCTGCTTTGGAAGTAGAAGAAGGTCTTGAGTTTATTGATGAGATTAAAGGAGGTAACATTCCTAAAGAATTTATACCTTCAGTTAAAAAAGGTTTTGAACTTGCAATGTCCAACGGTCCTTTGGCAGGTTTCCCGGTGGAAAGTATGAGAGTGCGTTTGTTTGATGGTAGTTACCATCCGGTTGACTCCGACCAACTTTCTTTCGAACTTGCTGCCAAAATGGGATTCCGTAACGCTGCACCTAAAGCAGGTGCCGTATTGCTTGAACCCATTATGAAAGTTGAAGTTGTTACTCCCGACGAATATCTTGGTGATGTTACGGGTGACCTTAACAGAAGACGTGCTGTTCTCGAAGAAATATCTGCTAAGATGGGACATCAGGTTGTTAAAGCTAAGGTTCCGTTGTCGGAGATGTTCGGCTATGTTACACAATTACGTTCGTTAACATCGGGACGTGCGACATCAACAATGGTGTTTGACAGCTATAAAGAAGCTCCGGCAAATATTGCCGAAGAAGTTATAAAAAAAGCAAAAGGTATTGTTAGTTAATAAATTATTAATAAAGTGAGCCAGAAAATTAGAATAAAACTAAAATCTTACGATCACAATTTGGTGGATAAATCAGCCGAAAAGATCGTAAAGACGGTAAAAAGTACCGGTGCCATTGTAAGTGGTCCTATACCTTTACCAACTCACAAAAAGATTTTTACGGTAAACCGTTCAACTTTTGTGAATAAAAAATCAAGAGAGCAATTTGAGCTCAACACTTACAAAAGGTTGATGGATATTTATAACTCATCTGCAAAAACTATTGATGCTTTGATGAAACTTGAATTACCAAGTGGTATTGAAGTTGAAATTAAAGTTTGATGAAAATTTACACACAGGCTTAAAGAATTAAATCATGTCAGGAATATTAGGAAAGAAAATCGGAATGACCAGCTTATATGACGAAAAAGGTAAAAACATACCTTGTACCGTTATTGAAGCAGGTCCGTGTGTAGTTACACAGATCCGTACTAAGGAAAAAGACGGATACGAAGCTGTCCAGCTTGCTTATGATGATAAGAAAGAGAAAAGAACTACAAAAGCTTTAAAAGGACACTTCGAAAAAGCCGGCACAACACCTAAAAGATATATAGCCGAATTTACACGTTTTGAAGATAAGAAAGAATTCGGTGATATTGTTACGGTAGAGGTTTTTAGCGAAGGTGAATATGTTGATGTTAGTGGAATTTCCAAGGGAAAGGGTTTCCAAGGTGTTGTTAAACGTCATGGTTTTGCCGGCGTTAACGATGCTACCCATGGCCAGCACAACAGGATGAGAGCTCCCGGTTCAATAGGCGCATCTTCTTATCCTTCCAGAGTTTTTAAAGGAATGCGTATGGCCGGTCGCACAGGAGGTAAAAAAGTTAAAGTTCTTAACCTCCAGGTTTTAAAGGTAATTCCCGAAAAGAATTTGTTAGTAGTTAAAGGATCGGTTCCCGGTCCAAATAATTCATACGTAAAAATAGAAAGATGGAGTTAGTAGTTCATACAAAGAGCGGAAAAGCTACAGATAAAAAGGTCGTTCTTGACGACTCTGTCTTTGGAATCGAACCGAATGACCATGCTATTTATTTGGATGTAAAACAATATTTGGCAAATCAGCGTCAAGGTACCCACGATTCCAGAGAAAGAAGTGATGTAGCCGGTAGTACACGTAAAATAAAAAGACAAAAGGGAACCGGAACTGCTCGTGCCGGAGATATCAAAAACCCTTTGTTCCGTGGTGGTGGACGTGTTTTCGGACCACATCCCCGTGACTACAATTTTAAATTAAATAAAAAAGTAAAAAGACTTGCTCGTAAATCGGCACTTTCTTACAAAGTAAAAGATAACGAGTTGGTTGTGGTTGAAGACTTTAAAATGGAAAAACCTAAAACAAAGGATTTTGTTGACATACTTAAAGCATTCGACCAATTAAATAAGAAAACTTTACTGGTATTGAACGAGAACGATGAGAATATTTATCTTTCAGCCCGTAATATTCAAAAGGTTAAGGTTATTAAAGCCGACTCATTGAATACTTACGATATCTTGAACAACAATAAGATTATTTTGGTTGAAAGCTCGTTGAAAACCATCAATGAATTATTAGGTAAATAATAAGGAGAAAAAACGATGGGAGTAATAAAAAAACCGGTAATTACGGAGAAAATGACAGCCAAGGCCGAGACCCTTAACCAATACGGATTTATCGTTGACCCTAAAGCCAACAAAATCCAGATTAAAAAAGAGGTTGAGGATCTTTACGGAGTACAGGTTGTTTCCGTAAATACTATGAACTATTCCGGTAAAAGCAAATCCAGATTTACTAAATCGGGAGTTGTAACAGGAAAGACTAAAGCCTTTAAAAAGGCTATTGTTACGTTAGCAGATGGTGAAACTATTGATTTTTTTAGCAACATTTAGACATGGCTCTGAAAAAATATAAACCGACAACCCCAGGTCAGCGCTTTAAGATTATCAGCGCGTTTGACGATATTACGACCGACAGACCGGAAAAAAGTTTGTTGGCTCCTAAAAAGAGTACTGGTGGTAGAAATAATGAAGGACATATGACAGTCCGTAATATCGGCGGAGGTCATAAAAAGAAATATAGAATCATTGATTTCAAAAGAGATAAAGAGGGAATACCCGCAGTGGTAAAAACCATTGAGTATGACCCTAACCGTACCGCGCGTATTGCGTTAGTGGTTTATGCCGATGGCGAAAAAAGATATATCATAGCTCCTCATGGACTTAAAGTCGGCCAGACTATTATTTCCGGAAAAGGAGTAAACCCCGAAGTGGGAAATACTCTTTACTTGTCTGAAATTCCGTTTGGTACTATCATCCATAACATTGAATTAAGACCCGGTCAGGGTGCAAAGATGGCACGTAGTGCCGGAAGTTATGCTCAGTTGATGACTCGCGAAGGTAAATTTGCAATTATAAAATTACCTTCAGGGGAAACCAGAATGATACTTCAAACATGTAAAGCTACGGTGGGTATGGTTTCCAATGTTGACCATAGCCTTGAAAAATCGGGTAAAGCCGGTCGTAGCCGCTGGTTGGGTCGCAGACCGAGAGTTCGTGGTGTGGCAATGAACCCTGTAGATCACCCGATGGGTGGTGGTGAAGGTCGTGCTTCCGGAGGTCATCCCCGTTCACGCAAAGGATTACCTGCCAAAGGGTATAAGACTCGTCCCAAGAAGAAAGATTCTAACAGGTACATCATTGAAAGACGTAAGAAATAACAACGTAAACAGATAATATTATGAGCCGTTCATTAAAAAAAGGACCTTATATACATTATAAACTCGAGAGAAAAGTTTTGGCAAACATAGAGTCGGGTAAAAAGACCGTGATTAAAACATGGTCCAGAGCATCTATGATCTCACCTGACTTTGTCGGTCAAACCATAGCAGTTCATAATGGAAATAAATTCATCCCTGTTTACATTACTGAAAATATGGTTGGTCATAAACTGGGAGAATTTGCTCCTACCCGTATTTTCAGAGGACATGCAGGCAAGAAAAATAAAGGTAAAAAATAAAGCTAAGCAAAATGGGATCTAGAAAACATAACAGTGCTGAAAAACGCAAGGAAGCGAAAAAAACACAATATATAGCACGCTTACGTAATGTTCCTACTTCACCGCGTAAGATGAGGCTTGTTGCCGATATGGTACGTGGTATGGATGTTGAAAAAGCTTTGGCTGTTTTGCAACATACAAATAAGGAAGCTGCCGGAAGACTCTACAAATTACTTCGTTCGGCAATTGCAAACTGGGAAGTAAAAAACGAAGGAAAAAGAATAGAGGATAATGCTCTTTACATTAAAGAGATTAGTGTTGACGGAGGCAGAATGCTGAAAAGGATTCAACCGGCACCTCAAGGTAGAGCCTATAGAATAAGAAAACGTTCAAATCATGTAACGTTAGTTCTCGGCAACCGTATCGACGAATTGAATGAAGTTGTTGAAAATAACGAAAATTAAGAACTTTAATATTATAGTTTAATGGGACAAAAAACTAATCCAATAGGACTCAGGTTAGGAATCATCAAAGGATGGGATTCATACTGGTATGGCGGCAAAAATTTTGCCAACAAATTGGTTGAAGACGATATGATAAGAAAATATCTTGAAGTTCGTCTTGCCAAAGCCGGTATTTCGAAAATAAAGATTGAACGTACTTTTAAGTTTATTACCGTTACTATCTTTACTGCCCGTCCGGGTATTATTATCGGAAAAGGCGGACAAGAAGTAGCCAAATTGAAAGAAGAGCTTAAAAAACTTACAAATACGGAAATTCAAATAGATATTTCCGAAATAAAACGACCTGAGTTGGATGCCAAAGTGGTAGCAACAACAATAGCAAAACAGATAGAAGGAAGAATATCTTTCCGTCGTGCTATAAAAACCGCCATTGCATCTAGCATGAGACTTGGAGCACAAGGAATAAAAGTTCAAATTTCTGGACGTCTCGGAGGTGCCGAGATGGCACGTAGCGAAACGTATAAGGAAGGGCGTATTCCTTTGCATACATTGAGAGCCGATATCGATTATTCGCTTGTGGAAGCTCATACTACATACGGTCGTATAGGTATAAAAGTTTGGATTTTCAAAGGAGAGATTTACGGAAAACCAGAACTTGTGGGAACAACAACTACCAAATCAAAACGCGGTGGAGCAAAAGGCGGTGGACGTCAGAGAAGAAGAGAAAATAAGCGTTAGTAGAAATTTTAAAAGCTAAATAGGCATGTTACAACCTAAAAAAACAAAATACAGAAAACAACAGAAAGGCAAGATGAAAGGCAATGCTCATCGCGGGCATCAATTGGCTTTCGGGTCTTTCGGTATTAAAACTTTGGAACAGGCTTGGATAACATCACGTCAGATAGAAGCTGCTCGTCAGGCTGTTACACGTTATATGAAACGTGAAGGGCAGATCTGGATCAGAATATTTCCTGACAAACCTGTTACCAAAAAACCTGCTGAAGTACGTATGGGTAAAGGTAAAGGTGCACCGGAATATTTCGTTGCACGTGTTACACCCGGTCGTATTATCTTTGAGGCTGAAGGCGTACCTTTGGCAATTGCCCAAGAAGCTCTTCGTCTTGCAGCTCAAAAGTTGCCTGTGAAAACCAAATTTGTTGTTAGAAGAGATTATACCGAGTAAAAAATAGGAAAAATGAAACAGGAAGTAATACAAGAGATGAGCACAGCTGAACTTATTGAACGTTTGGAAGAAGAAAGAAAACACCTTACCAAACTTAAACTCAATCATGCTGTTTCACCTCTGGACAATCCTCATAAGATAACTGCTAACAAAAAAGTTATTGCCAGAATTCTTACTGAACTGAGGAAACGTGAAATTGAGGAAAATAACAATAAGTAATAAACACAATGGAAAAGAGAAATCTTAGGAAAGAAAGAATCGGACTGGTCGTTAGTAACAAGATGGATAAATCCATCGTGGTTTCTATCGAACGTAGAGTAAAACACCCGATTTACGGTAAGTTCGTTAAGAAAACCAAAAAATTCATTGCACATGACGAAAACAACGAGTGCAATGTTGGCGATACCGTCCGCATCATGGAAACCAGGCCATTGAGCAAAAATAAAAATTGGAGATTAGTAGAAATCATTGAAAGAGCTAAATAACCATGATACAACAAGAATCAAGATGTACAGTTGCAGATAACAGTGGTGCTAAAGAAGTTCTCGTAATCAGAGTTCTCGGAGGTACTAAACGCCGCTATGCTTCTATTGGCGATCAAGTAGTGGTTACTGTTAAAAACGCATTGCCCTCAGGTAACATCAAAAAGGGAACTGTAGCTAAAGCTGTAGTTGTTAGAACTAAAAAAGAAGTTAGAAGAAATGACGGTTCGTATATCCGTTTTGATGATAATGCTGTTGTACTACTGAATAATGCAGGCGAAATGATGGGAACCCGTATTTTCGGCCCTGTTGCAAGAGAATTACGTGAAAAACAGTATATGAAAATCGTTTCACTGGCACCTGAGGTGCTTTAAAGATTTTACGAATATGGCTAAATTACACATAAAAAAAGGTGATAATGTAATGGTGATTGCCGGTAACGACAGAGGCAAACAAGGACGTGTCCTTAGTGTCGATGTTGAAAAGCAAAGAGCCATTGTTGAAGGGGTTAATATGGTTAAAAAACATACTCGCCCCAATGCCGACAATCCTAAAGGTGGAATAATCGAACAGGAAGCAGCTGTTCATATTTCCAACCTTAAAGTGATTGATTCAAAGGGTAATCCTACTCGTATAGGCAGAAAAAAAGATGAAAAAACCGGTAAATCTGTTCGTTACTCAAAAAAATCAGGGGAGGTAATTAAGTAATGGAATATCAACCTAGATTGAGAAAAAAGTATTATGAGGAAATCATTCCTGCACTGAAAGAAAAATTCGGTTATAAAACCGTTATGCAGGTACCGAAATTGGTAAAGATAAACCTCAACCAAGGAATAAGTGCTGCTTTGACCGATAAAAAGCTCATTGATTTGGGAATTGCTGAAATGACTGCAATTACAGGACAAAAAGCAGTGCCTACCATATCGAAACGTGACGTTTCGAACTTCAAACTTAGAAGAGGTAACCCGATCGGTGTGCGTGTTACCTTACGCGGGGAAAAGATGTATGAGTTTTTGGACAGACTCATATCAATCGCTTTACCTCGTGTACGTGACTTCAGAGGTATAAACGACAAAGGTTTTGACGGTCGTGGTAACTACTCATTCGGTATCCCGGAACAAATTATCTTTCCGGAAATAGATATCGATAAAGTAAGTAAAATAAATGGTATGGATATTACATTCGTTACCACTGCGAATACCGATGAAGAAGCTTTCGCTTTGTTGAAAGAGTTTGGATTACCATTTAAAAACCAAAAAAAACAGAATAACTAATGGCAAAAGAGTCAATGAAAGCGCGTGAGCGCAAAAGACAAAAACTGGTTGCAAAATATGCTGCCAAACGTGCTGAACTCAAAGCTGCAGGCGATTATGAAGCATTACAGAAGTTACCTAAAAATGCTTCTCCCGTTCGTTTGCACAACCGTTGTCAGTTAACGGGTCGCCCTAGAGGTTATATGAGACAGTTTGGAATTTCAAGAATTAATTTCCGTGAAATGGCCCTCAAAGGCCTTATCCCGGGAATTAAAAAAGCCAGTTGGTAATTTTTAATTTAAAAAAAGGTAAGTCAAGATGATTACTGATCCGATAGCAGACTATTTGACAAGAATTAGAAATGCAGTAGCAGCCAAACACCGTTTGGTTGAAATTCCTGCATCAAACTTGAAGAAAGATATCACTAAAATCCTTAAAGAAAAAGGATATATTTTGAACTATAAGTTCGAAGATACAAAAAATCATCAGGGAAATATTAAAATAGCCCTGAAATATCATCCGGAGACAAAAGCTCCGGCAATCACAACCATCGAGCGTGTATCAACGCCGGGGTTGCGTAAATATGTAAGCGCCGACGAATTACCGAGGGTGAAAAACGGTTTGGGTATTGCAATCCTTTCAACTTCGAAAGGTGTTATTACCGATAAAGAAGCCCGCAAACTTAACGTAGGTGGTGAAGTAATTTGTTATGTAAGTTAAATTAGGAGATAAAGCAATGTCACGTATAGGAAAATTACCGATTGCTATTCCCCAGGGCGTTGAAGTAAACGTTTCTGATAATAACGTTGTTACCGTTAAGGGAAAACTTGGTGAATTACGCCAAGTTGTTGACCCGGGTATAACCGTTAAAGTTGAAAACGGAACCATTACTCTGGAGAGAGCAACCGAAAGCAAAGATCATAAATCGAAACACGGTCTTTACCGTGCTTTGATTAACAATATGGTTAAAGGAGTATCAGAAGGAGTTTCTGTTGTCCTTGAACTTGTTGGAGTAGGTTTCAAAGCCGAAGCAAAAGGACAGCTATTGGACCTTTCATTGGGATATTCCCACCATATCATTATGGAAATTCCACCGGAAATAAAGGTGGAAACGGTTAATGAAAGAGGTAAAAATCCGCTTATCAAAATGACATCATTCGATAAGCAATTATTAGGTCAAGTAGCTGCAAAAATTCGTTCACTGCGTAAACCTGAACCTTACAAGGGTAAAGGTGTTAAATTCCAGGGCGAAGAGTTGAGGAAGAAGGCAGGTAAATCAGCAGCTGAAAAATAATCTCTAAGTTAAACTGAAAAAACCTGGAATAAAATGGGAGTAAAAAATAAAAAAGTAGCTAGCAGACTTAAAATAAAAATGAGAATCAGGAAAACCATAAAAGGTACTCCTGAAAGACCTCGCATGTCTGTATTTAGAAGTAATAAGCAGATATATGTTCAGCTTATAGATGATGTAAACGGAGTAACACTTGTTTCAGCTTCATCCCGTGAAAAAGGAATTGAAGGTGAAAAGATGACTAAAACGGAACAGGCAAAGAAAGTTGGTGCGCTTATAGCTGAAAAAGCTAAAGCTGCCGGCATCGAGACTGTTGTTTTTGATAGAAACGGTTATTTGTATCACGGCAGGGTTAAAAGTTTAGCCGAAGCTGCCAGAGAAGGTGGTTTAAAATTTTAAGAAATTATGGCAAACATTAAGGCAAAAAGAGTAAAATCCAGTGAAATTGAACTAAAAGACAGACTGGTAAGCATTAACAGAGTTACCAAAGTAACTAAAGGTGGTAGAACATTCAGTTTTTCCGCTATCGTTGTTGTTGGTAACGAAAATGGTATTGTAGGTTATGGACTTGGAAAAGCCAATGAAGTTACAGCCGCCATTGCCAAAGGAATTGATGATGCTAAAAAACACCTTATAAAAGTTCCTGTTCTTAAAGGTACGGTGCCGCACGAAGAAACAGGAAAATACAGTGGTGCCCGCGTATATATCCAACCTGCCGCTCCCGGTACGGGAGTTATTGCCGGTGGTGCTATGCGTGCAGTATTGGAAAGTGTTGGTGTAACTGATGTTTTGGCAAAATCTAAAGGTTCATCAAACCCTCACTCTGTTGTTAAAGCAACTATCGACGCTCTCTCTAAAATGCGTGATGCTTATACTGTTGCAGAAACAAGAGGTGTAGATTTGGATACAGTTTTTAACGGATAATAAGTTATTTATAATGGCTAAAATAAAAGTAACTCTTGTAAGAAGCGCAATAAACCGTCCGAGCAGACAAAAGAAAACTGTTGAAGCTCTCGGTTTGAGAAAGCTTAATCAGACCAAAGAATTTGAAGCTAACGGCGCAATTCTGGGTATGATTGAAAAAGTAAAACATTTGGTGAAAGTTGAAGAAATTTAAAATATTTTAGAACGATGGATTTAAGTAATCTTAAACCTGCAGAGGGTTCTGTAAGAAAAAACAAAAGAATAGGACGCGGACAAGGCTCCGGAAGAGGAGGTACCTCAACACGCGGTCATAAAGGAGCTCAATCAAGATCGGGATACAAACGTAAACTCGGTTTTGAAGGTGGTCAAATGCCGCTGTTCCGCCGTGTACCTAAATTCGGTTTTAAAAATATTAACCGTAAAGAATATAAAGGTATAAATATCGGAACATTACAACAATTGGCCGATAATAAAGGTATTACCGTTTTTACAAAGGAAGTTTTTGTTGAAAACGGTCTTGCCGGAAAAAACGACCTGGTAAAAATATTAGGTAACGGAGAATTAAAAGTTAAAGTTGAAGTAACTGCAGATGCCTTTTCAAAAACAGCTGTTGCTGCTATTGAAGCTCAAGGTGGTACTGTAACTAAAATTTAATATTGAATGAAAAAGCTGATAGAGATATTTAGAAACATCAACAAAATAGAGGAACTTAAAAAAAGAATCCTCTATACTCTTGGAATTATCTTGGTTTACAGGTTTGGTTCTTATGTGGTAATACCCGGTGTTGACCCAAGTATGCTTTCAAATCTTCAAAACCAGGCTAGTTCCGGTTTGTTAGGTTTGTTAAATATGTTCTCTGGCGGTGCTTTTTCAAATGCTTCGGTTTTTGCTTTGGGTATTATGCCGTATATCTCCGCCTCAATCGTTATCCAGTTGTTGGGTATGGCTATTCCGTATTTTCAACGTCTGCAACGTGAAGGAGAAAGCGGCAGAAGAAAGATTAATCAGATTACGAGATACCTGACGGTAGTTATCGTTGCTTTCCAAGCACCCGGATATATAGCAAACCTTGTTTCACAACTTCCACCTGAAGCTATAACACCATTTAGCCCGAACCATACATCACCTTCGGTATTTTTCTGGATTTCATCGACAATTATTTTGATTGCCGGTACTTTGTTTGTGATGTGGCTGGGTGAAAAAATTACCGATAAAGGTATAGGTAACGGTATATCATTGATAATTATGATTGGTATTATCGCCCGTTTGCCTTTTGCATTATTCGGTGAGTTTATTTCACGTTTGGAAGAACAAGGTGGTGGAATGGTTTACTTTTTACTTGAACTTGTTGTTCTTGTTTTTGTTATCCTTTTTACCATTCTTTTGGTACAAGGAACAAGAAAAATTCCGGTTCAGTATGCAAAAAGAATAGTTGGTAACAAGCAATACGGCGGAGTTCGCCAATATTTACCTTTGAAAGTAAATGCTGCAGGAGTTATGCCTATCATTTTTGCTCAGGCTATTATGTTCCTGCCTATTACTTTGGTAGGTTTTTCCAATTCCGATTCATTAAGCGGTTTTGCCGCTGCATTTACTAACTACAACGGTTTTTGGTATAACTTTACGTTTTTTATTTTAATCGTATTGTTTACGTATTTTTATACTGCAATTACCATTAACCCGAAACAAATGGCTGAAGACCTTAAGAAAAACGGTGGTTTTATCCCCGGTGTTAAACCCGGAAAACAAACTGCCGAATACCTTGATACCATTTTGTCAAGGATTACCCTTCCGGGTTCGATTTTCTTGGGAATTATTGCCATTTTGCCGGCATTTGCAAGGTTAGCGGGTGTTAGTAGTGCTTTTGCACGGTTTTTTGGCGGAACATCGCTTTTGATTCTTGTTGGTGTTGTTTTGGATACACTTCAACAAATTGAAAGTTATTTGTTAATGCGTCATTATGACGGTTTAACAAAATCGGGACGTATCAAAGGGCGTCCTTCAATAGGATTTTAATTTTCTCGTTAAAGAATTATGATACATTATAAATCTGACGAGGAAATAGAAATACAAAGAGAGAGTTCTTTACTTGTTGGTAAAACCCTGGCTGAAGTAGCCAAACATATAAAACCCGGTGTAAAAACCAAAGAACTTGACAAGATTGCCGAAGAGTTTATTCTTGACCATGGTGCTAAACCCGGGTTTAAAGGATACGGTGGTTTTCCCGCTACTCTTTGCATCTCGGTAAATGATGAAGTTGTTCACGGGATACCGGGAGAAAGAGAATTGAAAGACGGAGATATAGTTTCGATAGATTGCGGAACCATATTAAACGGATTTTACGGGGATTCTGCTTATACTTTTGAAGTCGGAGAAGTTGACGAAGAGGTTAAAAAGCTGCTTGAGCGTACAAAACAGTCACTATACAGAGGAATTGAAATGGCTGTTTCAGGGAAAAGGGTAGGTGATATAGGATATGCCATACAAAACTATGTTGAACAATTCGGATACGGTGTGGTTCGTGATCTTGTAGGACATGGAGTGGGAAGAAATTTGCACGAAAAACCCGAAGTACCGAATTACGGTAGGAGGGGAACCGGTGTGAAATTAAAAAAAGGTATGGTTCTTGCTATTGAGCCGATGATAAATATGGGTAGAAAAGAGGTGGTTCAGGATCCGGACGGATGGACAATCAGGACAATTGATGGCAAACCGTCTGCTCATTTTGAACATGATGTGGCAATTAGGGAAGGAAAAGCCGATATTTTATCAACTTTTGAGTATATTGAAGAAGTGTTAAACAAAAAATGATATATTAAATGGCAAAACAACCGTCAATAGAACAAGATGGAACAGTAATAGAATCTCTCGGAAACGCAATGTTCCGTGTAGAACTTGAAAACGGGCATGTAGTAACTGCTCATATTTCAGGGAAAATGCGTATGCATTATATTAAAATTTTACCCGGTGACAGAGTAAAACTTGAAATGTCACCATACGATTTAACAAAAGGACGAATTACATTCAGATATAAATAAGAAAAAAATGAAAGTAAGAGCATCACTTAAAAAAAGAACACCTGAAGACAAAATTGTACGTCGTAAAGGAAGGTTATACATTATTAATAAGAAAAACCCTAAGTATAAACAACGTCAAGGGTAATTAATTGAATTTGTTGAACAATATTAAATAAAGAATAATAACTATGGCTAGGATTGCTGGAGTCGATGTCCCGAATAAAAGGGGAGAAATTGCTTTAACCTATATTTACGGTATAGGTAGAAGCACCGCACAAAAAATTCTTACCGAAGCAGGTATTGACTGGAATAAAAAAACAAGCGAATGGACGGATAAAGAATTGACAACTGTCCGTACTATTATTGCAGACAATTACAAAGTTGAAGGTGAACTTCGTTCTGAAGTACAAATGAATATTAAACGTCTCCAAGACATAGGTGCTTACAGAGGAATTCGTCACCGTTTGGGATTACCTGTACGCGGACAGACAACAAAAAATAATGCACGTACACGTAAAGGACGTAAGAAAACCGTTGCCAATAAGAAAAAGGCTACTAAATAATAAATAACGTAATTGATTATATAGTCAAGAAATAAAAATAACTATGGCAAAGAGAACCAGAAGTACAAAAAAAAGGGTTGTAAAGGTTGAGCCTGTTGGAAGAGCTTATATTAAAGCTACTTTTAACAATATTATCATCTCACTTACCAATGAACAAGGTCAGGTTATTTCCTGGGCTTCAGCAGGTAAAATGGGATTCAGAGGATCCAAGAAAAATACTCCTTATGCAGCTCAAATGGCTGCCGAAGATTGTGCAAAAACAGCATATGATGCAGGTCTTCGTAAAGTGAAGGTTTATGTAAAAGGACCCGGTTCGGGTCGTGAATCCGCAATTCGTACTATCCATTCCTCAGGTATTGAAGTAACTGAGATTATCGATGTTACACCTATACCGCACAATGGATGTCGTCCACCTAAAAGAAGAAGAGTTTAATAACACATTCCGGATAATAATAAAATAACTAGATATGGCAAGATATATTGGCCCCAAATCAAAAATAGCACGTAAGTTCGGCGAACCGATTTTCGGACCGGATAAATATTTGGAAAAGAAGAACTATCCTCCCGGACAACACGGGGTGATGCGTAAAAGAAGAAAACAATCCGAATACGGAATGCAGCTTGCTGAAAAGCAAAAAGCAAAATATACATACGGTATATTGGAGCGTCAATTCCGTAATATTTTCAAAAAAGCAACTCACAGAAAAGGTATTACCGGGGAAAATTTGCTTCAACTTATAGAAGCCCGTTTGGATAATGTTGTTTTTCGTTTGGGTATAGCTCCCACCAGAGCTGCAGCTCGTCAATTGGTTTCACACCGTCACATTACGGTTAACGGCGAAATCGTTAACATTCCTTCTTATTCTGTTAGAGAAGGTGATATTGTCGGAGTACGTGAAAAATCAAAAAGTTTGGAAGTTATTACCGATTCATTGGCATCAAGAAAATCATATTCATGGTTGGAATGGGACGATGAAAAGATGCAAGGTAAATTTCTGAACTATCCCGCTCGTGAGGAAATTCCTGAAAATATTAAGGAACATCTCATAGTTGAGCTTTACTCAAAGTAGTAATTAACTGAATTAATATTAAATACGCTAAATATAAACTATGGCAATTTTAGCATTTCAGAAACCTGATAAGGTTATAATGAACGAAGCCGATGACTTCCACGGCGTTTTTGAATTTCGCCCGTTGGAACCCGGTTTTGGGATTACAATTGGTAATGCATTCAGGAGAGTGTTGCTTTCTTCACTCGAAGGATTTGCTATTACCTCTGTATTGATCGACGGCGTTGTTCACGAATTTTCCACCATCGAAGGCGTAGTTGAAGATGTAACGGAAATAGTCCTCAATCTTAAAAAAATCCGTTTTAAACAACAGATTCAAGATGAGGAGATGGAAAAAGTGAACATCGTTATCGGAGATCAGGAAGAATTTAAAGCAGGTGATATCAACAAGTTCCTTTCGGTATTTCAAGTATTGAATCCCGATGAGGTTATTTGTCACATGGACCCTTCGGTAAAACTGAGTATGGAACTTACCATTAAAAAGGGTAGAGGATATGTTCCTGCCGAAGAGAACAAGGAAGAAGATGCACCGATGGGTACAATAGCTATCGATTCTATTCATACACCTATCAAAAACGTAAAATATCACGTTGAAAATTACAGGGTAGAGCAAAAAACCGACTATGAAAAATTGGTTATTGAAATAGATACAGATGGTTCTATTCATCCAAAAGATGCATTAAAAGAAGCAGCAAAGATTCTTACACACCACATCATGCTCTTTTCAGATGAAAAAATTACTTTGGAACAAGAGGAGAAATCTATTGGAGACGAGCTTGATGAAAATACACTCCATATTCGTCAGTTACTGAAAACCAAACTTGTGGATCTTGATCTTTCGGTTAGGGCTTTGAACTGTTTGAAAGCCGCCGATATCGAAAAACTCGGTGATTTGGTTGCTTACAAACGAAACGATTTGCTGAAGTTTAGAAATTTCGGTAAAAAATCATTGGCTGAGCTTGACGAATTGGTTAAGAGTAAAGGCCTTGAGTTTGGAATGAATACATCAAAATATAAATTAGATAAGGAATAGAGCGATGAGACATAAGAAAAGTTTTAATCATTTGGGAAGAACAAGTGCACACCGTAAAGCTATGCTTTCGAATATGGCTTCTTCCTTGATATTGCATAAACGTATTTTTACAACTCTTGCTAAAGCTAAAGCATTAAGAGGTTATGTGGAACCCTTGATTACCAGGGCTAAAGAAGATACAACTCATTCGAGAAGAATGGTTTTCAGATATCTTAAAGACAAATACGCCGTTACTGAACTTTTTAGAGAAGTTTCGGTTAAGGTTGGTGATCGTCCTGGTGGTTACACCAGAATAATAAAATTGGAAAACCGTCTTGGTGATAACGCCGAGATGGCTATGATTGAACTTGTTGATTACAACGAAAATCTTCTTACGGAAAAAACTGCCAAAAAGACGAAGACACGTCGTCGTCGCGGCGGTAAAAAATCTTCAACTCAAGCAAAAGTTGAAAATGCCGAGGTTGCTAAAACCGAAGAGGTAAAAGAAGAATCGGTAGAAAAAAAGGTGAAGGAAGAAGTTAAGGATGCCAAAGAAGAGCAAGAGCAACCTGAAGCTAAAAAAGAAGAGGACAAAAAAGAGAATACCGAAGATAATAATGAGGAGAAGTAATTAACAACTTTTAAGAAACGGAAAGGGTGATGCGAAAGCAATCACCCTTTTTTGTTTTACCTTTGCATTTCGTTTAATAAACCAATAAAAACTTTTAATTATGAGTGAAATAATTGATATTCATGCAAGACAAATACTTGACTCAAGGGGGAATCCTACCGTTGAAGTAGATGTTATTACAGAATCAGGTATTGTTGGTCGTGCAGCAGTTCCGTCAGGAGCATCTACAGGTGTTCATGAGGCTGTTGAATTGCGCGATGGCGACAAGTCATATTATATGGGAAAAAGTGTTCTGAAAGCAGTACATAACGTTAATGATATTATTGCCGAAGAACTTGTGGGATATTACGTTACCGATCAAGTAGGTATCGATAAAAAAATGATTGAACTTGACGGAACACCTAATAAAGGTAAACTAGGTGCAAATGCTATTCTGGGTGTTTCACTTGCAGTGGCACATGCAGCAGCGCAAGCTACAAACCAATTTCTGTTCAAGTATATCGGAGGTGTTAACGCCAAAACCTTGCCTATTCCCATGATGAATATCCTTAATGGAGGTTCTCATGCCGATAATAGTATCGACTTTCAAGAATTTATGATTATGCCAATAGGAGCGGAAAGATTTTCCGATGCCCTTAGAATGGGTTCCGAGGTTTTCCACAATCTTAAAGCTGTATTGAAAAAAGCGGGATATTCAACAAATGTTGGTGACGAAGGTGGTTTTGCCCCTAATTTAAAATCAAATGAAGAAGCGATAAAAGTTATTCTCGAGGCTATCGAAAATGCCGGTTATCGTCCCGGTGAAGATGTTTATATTGCGCTTGACCCGGCTTCTTCGGAATATTATATTCCGGAAGAAAATGTTTATCATCTGAAATGGTCAACAGGTGAAAAATTGACACCTGCGGAAATGGTGGATTTTTGGAAAGAATGGATTGAAAAATATCCTATTGTTTCTCTTGAAGACGGTATGGCGGAAGATGATTGGGACGGATGGAAATTAATGACTGATGCTTTGGGCTCTGAAATTCAGCTTGTAGGAGATGATATTTTTGTAACAAATACCGAAAGATTGCAAAAAGGTATCGATATGGGAGTTGCCAACTCAATACTTATAAAAGTTAACCAGATTGGTACCCTTACCGAAACAATTGAAGCTGTTGATATGGCACACAGAGCTTCTTATACCTCTGTAATCAGTCACCGCTCCGGAGAAACAGAAGATACTACAATCGCCGACCTTGCTGTGGCTCTTAACACGGGTTTGATAAAAACAGGTTCGGCAAGCCGTACGGATAGAATTGCCAAATACAATCAACTTCTCCGCATTGAAGAAATCCTTGGTGATGATGCAATTTTCCCGGGAAAAAGTTTTAAATATGTAAAATAACATATTTGGTTTCCTAGCAAAAAAAAGCAGCCTTTTCGCAGGGCTGCTTTTTTTATTTACTTCATCCAGATAAAACCGTAAGGTTTAAGTTTCAGTAAATCTTTCTCAAAAACTGCATTATTTTTATATAGAGGTTTACCGTTTAAAAAATCCTTCGGAACATTAAAAGTTTGTTCCTTATCCGACAGATTATTTATCACCAGTATTTTCTTGTCGTTCGACTTTCTTAAATATGCCAATATTTCTTTGGGAGAACTTATAAATTCGGTATCACCTCTACCGAAAATATCGGATTTTTTTCGACTGTTGAGCATTCCCGATATCAAATCGAAAACTTTTTTGTGAAAGCTGTTTTCATCTTTTAGCTCTTTTTCTATAGCTTCCCAATTTATTCTTCCTCTCACAAGAAATCTTGTATCGTCTTTTCCGGTAAGTTTTATCTGCTCTTTGTAATAATCTTCATCATTAAGTTTTCCAAACTCATCACCGTAGTAAACAACAGGCGTGCCTGTTAATGTTAACATTAAAGAATAAGCCAGTGCTATTTTGTCGGGGTTCCGTTTCATTAATTCCGAAAGCCTCGCGGAAATACCTTCACCGACTCTGAAATCCCATTCCGGTTTAAGACAATAATTATCGTGAATAAACTTTCTGTCTTCTTCGGTAACATATACCAGTTCAAGACTTAATTCGTCGTGAACCCGTAAAAAAGTAAACCACTGAGCATTTTCGGGGATTTCGGGGGTAACTTCTGGACTCAATGTTTTAATTACCGGTTGATTGTTTTGTGCTGCTATGGATTTGAACATCATGGGCATTAAAGGGAAATGGTATGCGGCATGACATTCGTCGCCGTTGCCCAGATATTTAACAACTTCTTTGGGCTTTTGGCAAGCTTCAGCCAACAATAATGTACCTTCTTTAACATAGTCGAGCATGGCTCTGAAAAACTTTACTATGATATGTGTTTTCGGAAGGTTTTCACAACTTGTACCCTCTTCTTTCCATAAATAAGGTATGGCGTCTGCACGGAAGCCGTCTATTCCCATTTTTAGCCAATAAATAAGATTTTCCGTCATGGAAAGCAAAACATCCGGATTTTTATAATTCCAATCGGGTTGAAAACTGAAAAATCTGTGGAAATAATACCAACCGTCGCCGTTAGGTTCCCAATTGCTTTCTTCTATTCCTTTAAAAATAATCCTGGCTTCACTGTATAACGAAGTATCTTTGGACCATATGAAGTAATCTCTGTAACGATTGTTTTCGGATTTACGTGCCTCTTTGAACCATGGGTGTTCATCCGAACAATGATTAATTGCAATATCAAAAATTACTTTTATTCCTCTTTTGTGTGCCTGATTTAAGAAGTTGCCGAATATTTTTTCTTGTTCTTCTTTTCTGAAATTTTCTTCAAGTCCCAGAAGGTCGGCACGTATCCTGTCATAGTTTCTTATATCAAACCCCGCATCCCGCATAGGAGAGTCCAATACCGGAAGCAGCCAAAGGCAGGTTACTCCCAAATTTTCCAAATAATCAAGTTTGTCAATGAGACCGTTGAAATCTTTGTTGAAAAGATCAACGTATAATGAATAAACAACCGCATCTTTATACCAGTCGTTATTATTTTCTTTTTTTTCAATCACAGGCAAACCTGCTATAAATTTATCAAGTTTACCGGTATCCGTTCCGGGATATAAAATATTCCAGTATTCGTATAATCTTTTTTTATAAATGTTCATCCGTTTTATTTTAATAATTTCGGCAAAATTAACAAAAGGCTTTCCCGTAACACCTTTTCTTTAAAAATTAATTGATAAAACGGCGATTTGTTTTTTGGTGATGAAAATTTATTATTTTCACTTTTAATTAGTTTTTAATAAAGAAAATTAATAAAGATACTATGTCGGTAAAAATTTTATATTCGCAACCTCTAAAAATTACCCTTTTTTTTCTGGCGACATTTTTATATATCACTGCCGGTGCACAAGAAAAAACAAATATCAAAAAGGATAGGATTATGAGACATGTTGAATGGAGTAGGAATGCTAATATTTATGAAGTTAATTTAAGGCAATATACCGTAGAAGGTACCATAAAAGCTTTTATGAAACATTTGCCCGTGTTGAAAGATATGAATGTGGATATTTTATGGATTATGCCTATTCAACCTATCGGCGAAAAAAACAGAAAAGGTAGTTTGGGAAGTTATTATTCCGTTAAAGATTATAAGGCTGTTAACCCCGAGTTCGGAACTCTGGATGATTTTAAAGAACTTGTAAGGGAAGTACATAAATCGGGAATGCATATTATCCTTGATTGGGTGGCAAATCATTCTTCATGGGATAATGTATGGACAAAAAATCACCCCGATTTTTATGAAAAAGATAAGGACGGAAATTTTAAAGTTCCTTTTGACTGGACTGATGTAATCCAATTTGATTATTCTAACCGTGCCATGAGAGACAGTATGATCAATGCTATGGAATACTGGATAAAGGAAACTGATATAGACGGTTACCGTTGTGACATGGCCGGAATGGTCCCGGTGGATTTTTGGAATGAAGCCCGCACTAAAATAGAGAAAATAAAGCCTGTTTTTATGCTTGCCGAGGATGAGGAAAATGTGGCTCTTATGGAATATGCATTTGACATGAATTACACATGGAGAATGATGCATATCCTTAACGACGTGGCAAAGGGTGAAAAGAACGTAAAAGATATTTGGGAAAACTTGATGTGGAGTAAGAAAACATTCCCTCCCGATACATACAGGATGTATTTTACGTCTAATCACGATGAAAATTCGTGGAACGGCTCCGGAATGGAAAGGTATGGAGACGGGTTTGAAGCATTTACGGTTTTTACTTATGTAGTACCGGGAATGCCGTTGATATATAGCGGTCAGGAGGCGGGTAATACCAAACGTCTTAAATTTTTCGACAAGGATGAAATAGATTGGAGTAATTTGGCTTACAAAGATTTTTATACGATTCTTAATAAATTTAAAAAGGAAAATATTACACTTTGGAACGGTGTGGCCGGAGGAGATATAATTAATCTGAACAAAAAGGGAAGTGATAAAATATTTGCTTGTGAAAGAAAGAAAAATGACAATCGTGTAGTTTCCGTTATTAATTTTAGTAACGAGGAACAAAGCTTTGAGTTTGAGGAGGATGCAAATACAGGTGAGTTTGTTGATCTGTTCACCGGTGAAAATATTAACGTTGAAAAGGGGAAAAAGCTAAATCTAAAACCTTGGGGATATTTTATTTTGGTTGCAAAAAAATAATGGAACCGTTTTTGTTGTAATTTACACTTGACATTAGTCACTATTTGGAGATATTTGGGGTAAATGCAAATATTTAATTGCTTTTACTTGCAAAATCCCCTGTTTTTATGCAATTTTACAGAAAGTTTATATGTTATAAATGAAAGAATAATTAATGTTTAACCAAAAACTAAGTCTTATGAAAAAATTTACTTTTAGTAATTTAATTGTTTTAATTGCTTTTCTTTTTTCGGCAATTAATCTTAACGCACAAAGTTATCCCCAAGAAGGGTTAACTGTTTTACCTTTCGGTAATGCACAACCCGATCAAAAAGTAGCGCTTGTTCTTGATGTGTTGGCAACATGTCCCGATTCAGCATTGTTAAACGCCGATTCGGTTATGATGCATTCCGGAGTTACAATCGGAGAAGATCACTGGCAACATATTGTTGAATTCAACCAAACAGGTGCCAACGGTCAAACAACAAAACTTTATCCGTTTTCACCCGGTGCAATGCTTGTAAGTATGGCTTCACAGGATCCTTACACACCCGTTTCACCGGATGAAATGTGTGTAGTAGTAGTAATACCGAGATGGACAGCTCCCGCAGGTGGCTTGGATGGTGCCGACACTGTATATATGCATGCAGGTGTTGAAATTAACGGCGAAGCATGGCAAAATGTTGTGCCTTTCGACAATCCTAATGCTGCAATGTCTCCTTATGAAATTAACGGTGAACAAGCTTGGATTAAAATACTTACTCCGAGAACTTATTTCAATATTCCCGACAGTATAACCGATATTACCGCAATTAACTGCGTATTTAACGCAGGTGATTGGGATCATAAAGGTGGTGATTGGACACATGACGGTGGTGTACAGGATTTCCGTCTTCAATTTGCTGGCGGTCATGCATACAAATATTCCATGATATATACACCTAATGATTTCTATGCTCTTGAAGACGGTGAAGTAATCAAAGGTATTGACTGTGTATTTAATGCAGGTGCTTGGGATGCCGGTGAAGGTAAAGCTCATAACGAAGCAGGTGACGGTTGTGAAGATTTCTATGCTCCTTTAGGTACTACAGGTATCGTTGATAATGCTGCACAAAATTCGTTTGAAATTTATCCTAATCCTGTAAATGACGTATTATCAATTACTAACCTTAACGGTGCAAATGAAATTGTTATTTACGATGCTACGGGAAAAACAGTGTTGTCGCAACCTGTAAACAGTGATAAAGTTACTATTAATGTTAGCGATCTTCACGAAGGAATGTATGTTGTAAACATTTACGGTAACGGAGCAGTAAAAGCAAAGAAATTTCTTAAAAGATAGTTTAAGTAATAACTGGTAATTTTTTTTGAAGCCGGCTTATGCCGGCTTTTTGTTTTTACAAGGACTCTTTTAAGTACCTTTGTAAATAATAAATTTTAATATGAGAAAAACAATTTTTTTATTAATACTTTTCGGGGTTTCATTGGTGAAATCACAGGTAATAACCGTTAATCCTCCGTTTCCTACTGCTGATGAACCCGTTACGGTAACTTTAAACACCGTTGGTACGGCGTTGGAAAACTATGTCGGCGATGTGTATGCTCATACCGGTATAACAGTAAACGGACAACAATGGCAACATGTTATCGGAACTTGGGGAGACAACTCCACACAGCCTAAATTGACAAATATAGGAACCAATTTATATGAATTGAATATAACTCCTTCCATTAGACAGTTTTACGGTGCTACCGAATCTGAAGATATTACCCAATTATGTTTTGTTTTTAGAAGTGCCGATGCTTCTTTGCAAACATATCCCGATATTTTTTATGATGTTCAGGAAAGCACCTCGTTGAATGTTATTATAACATATCCGCAACAAAATCCTTATATCGTAAAACTAAATGATACCGTTCATATTGAGTGGTATGCAAGTTTGGCGGATTCATCCTGTTTGTTTTTAAACGGTGAAAAAATATTTTCCGGAACGGGAGATTATTTTACGTATGATTTTACCGCACTCGAAAGTGGTAATAATACCGTAAAAGTAGTAGCAAGGAATAGTGACGGAATTGTTGCCGATTCATTGGATTTTTATGCTAGAGATTCTGTTGAGGTAGCCGATTTACCCGGAGGTGTTGTTGACGGAATAAATTATATTAACGATACTTCCCTTATCCTTTGTTTGTATGCTCCTTATAAGGATTATGTTTTTGCAATAGGTGATTTTTCAGACTGGAAGGTTAAAGATGAGTATTATATGAAAATTACTCCTGACAGTTTGAGGTATTGGGTCAGAATAAACGGACTTGAGCCCGGAAAACAATATATTTACCAATATTTTATTGACGGAGAAATAAGGGTTGGCGATATTTATGCGGATCAGGTTTCCGACCCCTGGAACGATAAATACATTTCGTCAACAACTTACCCCGGTTTACCCGAATATCCTTACGGCAAAACGGAAGGAATTGCAACGGTTTTTAAAACAGGTCAACAGGATTACCAGTGGGAAGTTACTGGCTTTGAAGCTCCGGAAAAAGAAAAACTTGTTGTTTACGAGTTATTGGTACGTGATTTTATCGGTAAACATGATTTCCAAACTTTGAAAGATACTTTGAGTTATTTGAAAAGGTTAGGAGTTAATGCAATTGAATTAATGCCTGTGAGTGAATTTGAAGGCAACAGTAGTTGGGGTTACAATCCTAATTATTATTTTGCTCCCGACAAATATTACGGTCCTAAAAACAGTTATAAAGAGTTTATAGACAAATGTCATGAAAACGGAATGGCCGTTATAATGGATATGGTTCTTAATCATGCTTTCGGGACATGTCCTTTGGTAATGATGTATTGGGATAAAACAAATAACAGACCTGCTGCAAACAATCCTTGGTTTAATCAGGAATGTCCGCATCCGCCATATTGTTGGGGATTTGATTTTAACCACGAAAGTCCCGACACAAAGAGATTTGTCGATTCGGTAACATCTTACTGGCTTACCCAATATAAAGTTGACGGTTTCAGGTTTGATTTCACAAAAGGGTTTACAAATAACAATACGGGAAGCGGTTATGATGCCGACAGGATAGCAATATTAAAGCGTATGGCTGACCATATATGGCAAGTGAAGCCCGGTGCTTATGTTATACTTGAACATTTTTGTGATAATAGTGAAGAAAAAGAGTTGGCCGATTATGGCATGATGATTTGGGGTAACTCGAATTACAATTATAACGAAGCAACGATGGGGTGGTTGCAGAATTCAGATTTCTCGTGGATTTCGTACAAAAAAAGAGGCTGGAGTCAGCCTAATGTTATGGGATATATGGAGAGTCATGACGAGGAAAGGCTTATGTATAAGAATTTAAAGTATGGAAACGCCTCGGGAAGTTATAATGTTAAAAATTTAAGTACTGCACTTAAACGAATGGAACTTGCGGGTAATTTCTTTTTTACTGTTCCAGGACCTAAAATGATATGGGAGTTCGGCGAAAGAGGTTTTGACCTTTCAATAAATTATCCGTGCGGAGATGAGAGTTGCCGGACCGACCCGAAGCCACCGCGCTGGGAATATATGCAAGATTGGCGTAGAAGGAATGTTTATAATGTCTGGAAGTCATTGATTGATTTGAAAGAACGATATGATGTTTTTAGTACGGATAATTATGAAACGGATTTTGCTGGAGCTGTAAAAAGATTAGGTCTTAAATCGAATGAAATGAACGTTGTAGTTTTGGGAAATTTTGATGTTGTGGCAAAAGAGGGTAATCCTAAATTTTATTCAACGGGTAAATGGTACGAATACTGGACCGGTGATTCCATTGAGGTTAACAATGTAAATGAGAAAATATTGTTGCAACCGGGGGAATATCGTTTATATACCGATAAAAAAATTGAGTCTCCCGGATTTACGGGTATCGGCGAAATTGATGATGTAACAGTTGATTTTACTGTATATCCCAATCCTTTATCGGATATATTAAACCTCGAAATTAAAAATTCATACGGTTTAGATAATGTAACCGTTTCAATAATTTCGACAGACGGAAGACTTTATTACTATTCAAAACCGGACATTCATAAAGGATTAAATAGAATAACTATTAATGTGGAACGAATACCCGAAGGAATCAATTTCATTAAGGTAAGTTCAGGTAACACTGTTAGTGTTAAAAAATTTGTAAAACTTTAAAAAAAAAGGCATTTTGAAAATTTTCAAAATGCCTTTTCCGATTTAATCTCTCGTTTTATTATTTAACAATAAGTTTCTTGGTGGCTATAATGTTGTTATCAACTTTCAATGAATAAAAGTATAAACCGGGTGTCAAATCCGAAATATCCAGAACAACACCTGTACTGTTTACGTCGAGAGCTATTCTTTTAATCGTCCTTCCCAATACATTTGTAATATTCAATACGGCAGAATTTCCTCCGGTTACTTTGTAATCGATTTTCATATGGTTTTTTGCCGGATTCGGGTAGGCATCCGAAAAAGTAACGTTGTTGAATTCGTTATCATTAATACCGCTTGTATTATAATCGAATTTAACAACTACAGATACGGAAATATTTGCATCTTCACCATCATAAAAAGTGTATTTAATGACAGTAATGCCTTGGTGCCCCATTGGTGAGTAATGAGCGGCAAAATCTTGTTCCGATGATGACTGGCCTGGATTTAAAGAAAGAGCATCATAAGAAGTGTCAACATCAGAAGGAAGGCAAGTGTTTGGCCAGCAGAAATAATTTGTTGTACTATCCACTTCTTCCAAAATATTTCTGGCTACATACAAATTAACGGTTCTGTCGGTATTGTTTTTTACAATAGCCTCAAAAGCCATTTCACCGAAATCGGCATTATATTCCGTAACCGTAACTGTATCTGTAAGTAATTCTCCATTGTGATATAACTCAAGAGATTGAGCGTTTAATGCAAAAGCAGCGATAACCGCTATTAATAAAAAGAATAAATTTTTTTTCATAAACGTGATTTTTATTTGTGTGTTACTTAATGATTTATTTGTTCCAAAATTATAAAAACTTTTGCCAACAAAAATAACTTAATTTATTACTGTATTTTTACATTTTGTTAATTAAGCTAAAAAGAAATTTTATTTGACTAAATATAGTTTAATTTCTTTAATTACTTTTGTTGTCATAGTGTAAATTTAAAATAGTATTGTATGAAACGTTTAAACATTCTTTTATCATTAGCTTTTATTTTGATAAATATTTTTTCTTTTGCTCAAACCCAAAGACTTGTTCTTGCGGAAGAGTTTACAAATGCCAGTTGCGGACCGTGTGCTTCCCAAAATCCGGCCTTTGATGCTTTGTTGCAACAAAATACCGATAAAGTTACTTCTATTAAATATCATATGAGTTGGCCCGGACCGGATCCCATGTATTCGCAAAATACCGTTGATAACAATGCAAGAAGAAGTGTATATGGCATTAACAGTGTTCCTCACGTTCAGATGGACGGTAGTTGGTGGGACGGTATGCCTTCGCAAGTAAATCAGGCAAGGATAAACAGTGCTTATGCCAGACCTTCTGCTTTTGAAATGCAGGTTCAACATCAACTTATTGATAATGACCAAAAAATTTATGTTAAAACATTGATTAGAGCTACCGAAGATGTTAACGTAAGTAATTTACGGTTGTTTGTGGTTGTAATTGAAAAACATATTCATTTTAACAGCCCTCCGGGATATAACGGTGAAAAAGATTTTTACAATGTTATGAAAAAAATCCTGCCGGATAAAAACGGTTATAAATTAAGCTCGAACATATCCAACGGAGAATATTTTTTGGTTGAAAATACTTGGGAATTGGCTAACGTTTATAATAATAACGAATTATCAGTGGTGGCTTTTATTCAGGATATGGGTTCAAAAGAAGTATATCAGGCCGCAAACAGTAGTACGGATCCTTTAGTATTACCTTATCAAAATGATGTTGAAATTACAGGGCTGAAATACGAGACGGATAAGAATTGCAGCGGAACGATGAGCCCGGTAGTTGAGATTAGAAACAACGGAAATAATACTCTTACTTCGATGGAAGTAAAATACAGTGTCAATAACGGTGAAGAGCATACCTATAATTGGACGGGAAACGCCGCATCATTGGAGAAAACGGAAATACCGCTTACGGATTTATCCTTTGATGTTCTTGATACAAACCACCTTGTTGTAACCGTTACCAAGGTAAATAACGTAAATGATGAATACGTTGCGAATAATAATTTGGATTTTGAATTTTACCGTGCCGATGTTGTTGAACAAGCATATTTGATAATTTATCTTGATCAGCATCCGGAAGAAACTACATGGAAATTAATGAAATCCGATAATACGGTTGTGCAGGAAGGAGGCCCTTATTCGGGTTCGGGACAAAAAGTTATAAATCTTGAATTTAACGGCTCCGGATGTTATCGTCTTGAAATGTATGATGCAGGCGGAGACGGTTTTTCAGGTACCGGTAAATATATAGTTGCATATGGGGATAACAGTATTTCATTTGAAGGTAAGCACTTTACGGATAAAGATGTTAATGAGATTTCTTATGATATCGTAGGTGTAAAAAGCAATATTTCGGATATTAAGGATTTAAATATTTATCCTAATCCGGCTACCGATAAAATCCGTATTTCTTTTTATTTGATAAGTAAAGAAGATGTCGGAATTGAGATAATTGATATGCAAGGACGTGTTGTAAAACAATTTGACAGACGTTCATTCGATGCCGGACAAATAAATACCGATGTTGATATAGACGATTTGACGGCAGGTTTATATCTTGTGAAAATAACCGCAGGAAATCAGGTTAAAATTGATAAGATAAATGTGAAGTAATAATATATATTTACGAATATTTTGAAGCGTCGTAAATAAAAAATTGCGACGCTTTTTTTATTCGTAATAGTAAATACGTTTTACCCTGGAAGAAATTCTGCTTAATATTTCGTATGATATTGTGTCCGCTTTTTTTGCCAGTTCCGAAACTTTATGGTTGTCGTCAAAGATTATGACCTCGTCACCTTCCGACGCTTCTATGCCGTTCAGGTTTATTATACACATATCCATACAAATATCACCAAGTATTGTTGCGGGTTTTCCGTTTACCCATAAACAACCGTTTTCATTTCCGAGTCTTCTCAAAAGCCCGTCGGCATAACCTACTGAAACAATGCCGATTTGGGTATCTTCCGGTGCAATCCACGATCTGTTGTAACTTACGGATTCACCTTTTTTTATTTTCTTGATTTGTGAAATGGAAGTTTTAAACGTAATTACATTTTTTAAGACACCTTTATTATCTTCGATTCCGTAAAGTCCTATACCCACTCTTACCATATCAAAGTGAGCTTCCGGGAAACGCTTTATTCCTGCCGAATTTACAATATGTAATAAAATTTTATGATTGAAATGGCTTTTGATTTCTTCGGCCATTAGTTTAAACCTGTCTATTTGATTTTTAGTAAAATCATCAAATTCTTCCTTGTCGCTTGCAGCCAGATGAGAAAATATACTGTTCAGATATAAAAGTTTATTCTTTTTTATCTTTTTTATAAGTTTTGGAAGTTCGTCTTCATTAAAACCGAGCCTGTGCATTCCCGTATCAAGTTTTATATGAATTTTAACGGGCTTGTTTTGGGGTATCGCATTTTGTTTTATTGACTTTTCCAACAATTTTAAAGCTCTGAAACTGAATATTTCAGGTTCAAGGTCATATTTAATCATGGTGTCAAAAGCGGTTTCCTCAGGGTTCATAACCATGATCGGTACATTTATACCCGATTTCCGCAATTCCACACCTTCGTCGGCATAAGCAACAGTTAAATAATCTATATTATGATATTGTAAAATATTTGCTATTTCAAAACTCCCGCTGCCATACGAAAAAGCTTTCACCATTGCCATAACTTTTGTTCCCGATACGGTTAATGATTTGAAATAGTTAAGGTTATGAACAAGGTTGTTTAAATTTATTTCCAAAACCGTTTCGTGGAACTTTTGCTGCAATATCTTGTTAATAAGTTCAAACTCAAAGACTCTGGCACCTTTTAACAAAATAGTTTGATTTTGAAAATTGGACGTGGGATATTTAGATAAAAACTCTTTTGTACTATCAAAAAATTGCGAATCAATTGTAAATTTATCAGCTTGCGATGATATATCTTTACCTATTCCTATAAGTTTTGTAATACCTTTTTGAACAAGCAGGTCGTTAACTTTGGAGTATAATTCAAACGCCGGCACTCCTGTTTGTAAAATGTCGGATAGTATAACAACCTTTTCTTTATGTTGATTTTGTTGGCTTATAAAATCTATAGCTATATTCAACGAATTTATATCGGAATTATAGGAGTCATTTATGATAGAACAGTTGTTAATGCCCTCTTTTAACTCAAGCCTCATGGCAACATTATGCAGACCTTTCATCCTTTGGGCAATAACGCTATTGTCATAACCCGAAAACAACATTGTAGCCCAACAATGAATTGCATTTTCGATGGAAGCCGAATCAAGAAAAGGAATCTCTATTGAAATATCTTTATTTTGGAAACTTGCGGTTATAGTTGAAAACCCTTTTTCCTTTTCAATATTTTTTATTACAAGATTGTTGGAAACGTTTTTACCCCATGAAAAGGTGTTAACCTTTTTAAGTATCTCGGATTTTATCAGAACTTCTTCGATATCTTTATGGTCTGAGCAATAAATCAAAGTTTTGGTGTCGGTGAAAAGTTTTAATTTTTCACCGATTTTTTGTATTTTATTCAGGAAGTTTTCGCTGTGGGCATCCCCTATGTTTGTAAAAATTCCTATATCGGGTTCAATAATTTTTTTAAGATTACTCATCTCGTCAGGCTCCGAGATTCCGGCTTCGAAAATTGCCAGTTGATGAGTTTCATTCATTTGCCAAATGGAAAGAGGAACACCTATTTGCGAGTTGTAACTTTTAGGACTTCTGACAATTTGTTTATCGGGACTCATTAACTGATAAAGCCATTCTTTCACGACAGTTTTACCGTTACTCCCCGTTATGCCGATTACAGGAATTTCAAATTGTTTTCTATGATATGCAGCAAGTTGTTGTAAAGCATAAAGGGTATTCTCTACTAAAAAAAATACAGCGCCTTCGTATTTCGGATTGGCTTTTTCTTCCTTGGAAATTACAAATGCTCTAACTCCGTTTTTATAAAGGGTTTTGATGTACTTATGACCGTCGTTATGTTTACTTTGTAAAGCAAAAAAAAGTGTTCTTTTGGGTGTTATGAGTTTTCTACTGTCAATCAGAATGTCTTTTATTTCAATATTCTCCTTTGAATAAGATATTGTTTTGGCATCTATTATTCCGGCTACCTCTTTTTCCTTATATATTTTATGCAGCATTTTTTAGTTTCTTACATTTTTTTGGAAATTTCAAGAGGGTTGGCATTTTCTTCATCAAATTTTCTTCTGTTTTTGAAAATGTCAATTGCTAAATAAATTGCTTCACGAAGTGATTTTTCAGAAGCTTTGTTTAATCCTGCAATATCATAAGCGGTGCCGTGGGCGGGTGATGTTCTTATAATCGGCAACCCTGCCGTGTAGTTTACCCCTCCTTTGTCGGCCATAAGTTTAAAAGGTATCAAACCTTGATCATGATACATTGCCAAAACAGCATCATATTTAAAATGGTTTCCGCTTCCGAAAAACCCGTCTGCTGGAAAAGGTCCGTAAACAAGGGAACCTCTGTTTTTCATATTTCTTATGGCCGGATATATAATTTCTTTTTCCTCATTGCCGATGAGTCCGTTATCGCCTGCATGAGGGTTAAGTCCCAAAACGGCAATTTTCGGTTTGTTAATTGCAAAATCCCTTTTTAAAGATTGTTCCAAAATCAGCAGTTTCGATATGATCTTTTCTTGTGAAATTTCTGACGCAACATCTTTTAAGGCAATATGGTTTGTTACCGTACCTATTCTTATATCATTATGAACCATTAACATCAAAACCTCTTTTCTGTTATATTCTTTCGCCAGAAAATCGGTATGTCCGGAAAAGGGAAAATCGTCGGAATAGGCGTTTGCCTTATTTATCGGAGCTGTAACCAATACATCAATTTTTGCACTGTTGATATCGGAAACCGCAACTTTCAGGGCTTTTACCGCATAATATCCAGCTTCTTTTGTGGATTTACCGAATTCTATTTTAACAGGTTCATTAGAAAGATTTACAATATTTACTTTTTTATTGGGAATGTTTTTCGTGTCCTTTAAAATATTGTAGTTAAAGTCTTTGAAATTAAAGTGTTTTCTGTTAAAAGCCAGAACCTTTGACAAACCGTATATGACAGGTGTAAACATATCAAGTAGCCTGTTGTCGCTAAAGGCTTTCATAATTATTTCATAGTTTATCCCGTTAAAGTC
>WFZS01000144.1 GCA_015489465.1 Bacteroidales bacterium
ACCCAGAGGTAATACAAAACTTGCCGTTTCGTTGGAGATACCCAATTTTTCTTCGGCTGTCTCCATTGTCAAAGGCAGTGTAGCGGCACTCGAACTTGTGGAAAAAGCAAGCATCTGCACCGGAACCATTGCTTTAAAGAATTTCTTTACGAGAACCTTTGTAAAGCTTTTTACTATTAAAGGATATATTACCGTAATCATTATTGACAACCCGATAACTACCGTCAGCATATACATACCCAGCGCCTCAAAAAGTGAAGCCGTGTCTTCCGGATTTTCTCCCGCAATATCTACAATTAATGATGCAAGCAGGGCAAAAACACCGAACGGAGCCATTTTCATTATTATGTCTATCATTTTCAATATGATATCGTTCATACTGTCAATAAACGATTTAACGGGCGCCGTTTTCGACTCGGGAAGCATCACCATGGAAATGCCGAACAATAAAGCGAAAAATATCACTTTTAACATGGAAGTGTTTTTGCTCATGGAATCGACGATATTTTCAGGAACAAGGTCAACTACAAACTGCAAAGGTGATTCCTCTTTTACTGATTTTGCGGCATCTTCTTTTTGTTTGACATTTTCGGAGAATTTTTGCCTGAACTCGGCAACCTTATCGGGAGGGAAAACTTTTCCGGGATTGGTAAAATTAACAATCAATAATCCTATTGTTATGGCTATTACCGTTGTTACAATGTACAGGACAATGGTTTTAAGCCCTATTCTTGAGAGTTTTGATACATCTTTAAGGTTGGTAATACCGCTTATCAACGAAACCATTACAAGAGGAACGGCAATTAGTTTTAATAGATTAATAAATATGGTTCCCCATGGTTTTACGTAAAAAGTTGTAAATTCTAGAAATCCGGATTTTATTGCCATCAAGCCCCAAACTATTCCGGCAACCATACCTATTAATATCTGCCAGTGGAAAGCTATTTTTTTTGTCATATCACTAAATTAATGTCGGGTTTATACAAAGTATTCAACAGCGAAAAAATTATCACCGAAGCAAGTTTCGCCGTTTGATCGTCATCATCAAATCTGGGAGCAACTTCGGCGATATCAAAGCTTACAAGCTTGCCGGTTTTGATAACATGTTTTATAATCTTAAGTCCCGTTTCGGGAAACATTCCGAAAGGCTGAGGAGCACTGACACCCGGAGCTACAGCCGACGAAAAAACATCGGTACAAACCGTCAGGTAAACATTTCCACCGTTAACAAATTTCGAAATTTTATTTAAGCTCTCTTCAAGAGGCTTATTTCTTATCTCTTTACATAAAATATATTTGCCGCCTAATCTTTCGGCCCTGTGAAAAAGACTCTTTGTGTTTGCCGATTGCTGGATTCCCGCTACCAGATATTTGAATTTTTCGCCGTTGGCGATATTCATATCCGCAATTTGGTGAAACATGGTCCCCGAACTGACGCCGTTATGATAAGGCCGTAGATCGAAATGTGCGTCCAGGTTCACTATCGAGGGCAACTCTTCACCGTTTTCCTTGAAAAATTTGTACAATCCCATGTAATGACCGAAAGCTATCTCATGACCGCCTCCCAAAAGCACCGGAAACATACCGGCTTCCAATATTTTATATACTGCATCCGCCAAAATATTTTGGGATTTTTCCAAATCATCTTCACACAAAATATTTCCCGCATCGAAAAGATTTAAATCAAAATTAAAATATGAAGGCAGGTTGGCAAGCTGTTTTCTAATACTGTCGGGACCGTATTTAGCCCCCGGTCGCCCCAAATTTCTTTTCACACCTTCGTCCGATTTAAAACCCAAAAAACAAAAACTCTGTTTTTCGGCTTTTCGCAAAGGACGTTTTAAATCCAAAAACTGTATCAATTGATGCCACCTGTACGAATCCAAATCATTGGGATCGTCAACGCGTCCTTGCCAAATTCCCCCATCAGGCTGTTCATAAAGTTCATTAAATTTTACCATATCCTTTTCCCCATTGTAAATTTTCTTCCAAAAATATTTTACCTGCTAAAACAATATTGTAATCCGTTCTTTTATCTGAAAAGTAAAATTAAACTTTTATTCGATAACCGTTTTACATGCCACCCCACACAAACATCATAATGCTAAATTTAAAAACTTTATCTTTGCCGCTTAAAATTAAAATAACATGGACAACAACAATATACGTGTAAGATTTGCACCCAGCCCGACAGGACCTCTCCACATAGGAGGTGTAAGGACGGCTTTGTACAATTACCTTTTTGCAAAAAAGAACGGCGGAAAATTCATTTTACGAATAGAAGATACCGACCAAACAAGGTTTGTTCCGGGCGCCGAGGAATATATTATCGAATCTTTCGAATGGTGCGGAATTGAGTTTGACGAAGGTGTCGGCAAAGGCGGTCCTTTCGGACCTTATAAACAATCGGAACGCAAAGAAATTTACAGGCAATATGCCGATGCTTTGATAGAATCGGGTAATGCATATTATGCTTTCGACACTCCCGGTGAACTTAACAATAAAAGGAAAGAATACGAATCGCAAAAGAAAAATTTCAGCTACAATGCCGCTGAAAGGATGAATATGCGCAACTCTTTATCACTGCCGGGTTACGAAACCAAAAAACTTTTAAAAGAAGGCGTTCCTTATGTTATTCGTTTTAAAATGCCGGAAGACGAAACGGTTGAAATGAACGATTTGATAAGAGGAAAAGTTGTTGTTAACACCAAGGTTTTGGATGACAAAGTGCTTTACAAAAGTGACGGAATGCCTACCTATCATCTGGCAAATGTTGTTGACGATCATTTGATGGAAATATCGCATGTCATACGCGGTGAAGAGTGGTTGCCTTCATTGCCGTTGCATGTTTTGCTTTACAAGGCGTTAGGTTGGGAAGCTCCCGAATTTGCACACTTACCGTTGTTGTTAAAACCCGAGGGTAACGGTAAATTGAGTAAACGTGATGGTGACAGACTGGGTTTTCCGGTCTTTCCGTTGCAGTGGAAAGACCCGAAAACAGGAGAACTTTCAAGGGGTTACCGCGAAGACGGATATTTCCCGGAAGCTTTCGTTAATATGCTTGTTTTACTGGGATGGAACCCCGGTGATGAGCGTGAATTGTTCACATTGGAAGAGCTAACAAAAGTTTTCTCCATAGAAAGGGTAAATAAATCGGGAGCAAAATTCGACCCCGAAAAAGCAAAATGGTTTAACCATCAATACCTCATCCGCAAAAGCGATGAAGAACTGGCCGGACTATTTATGCCGGTTTTAAAAGAGCATGGAATAGAAGCTGACAAAGATTTTGTAAAAACCGTTATAGGGCTGGTAAAAGAGAGGGCAACATTTGTAAAAGACCTTTGGGATCAGAGTTATTTCTTTTTTATTGCCCCCGAAGAATACGATAAAAAAGCCGTTAAGAAAAGATGGAAAGCTCAATCTTACGACCAAATGAAAGAGCTTTCGGAGATATTGAAAAATACAGAGCCTTTTACTTCCGCAAATATTGAAGAAACCGTTAAAAAATGGATTGAAGAAAAAGAATACGGTATGGGAGGGGTAATGAATGCTTTCAGGCTTTTGATAGTAGGTGCGTTAAAAGGACCTCATCTTTTTGACATTGTAGCCCTTATCGGTAAAGCAGAAACTTTAAAAAGGATGGAGAAAGGTTTACAAACTTTGGGTAAAAAAGAATAAAAGTTTTTATCATGGCTACTATTTCAATTGAAGGGATGGAGTTTTTCGCCTATCACGGCTGTTTTAAAGAAGAGCAGGTTATAGGAACAAAATTCCGTGTTGATCTTTTTCTTGAAGCTGACACCGGCAAGGCCGAAACAAGCGACAACCTTGAAGATACGGTAAATTATCTTGCGGTTTATCAGGTTGTTAAAGCCGAGATGAATATAAAATCGAAACTATTGGAACATGTTTCACGACGTATTTTGAAACGGGTAAAAAAAGAATTTCCGGCTGTAACACATGCAAGGATAAAGATGCGGAAACTTAATCCGCCATTGGGCGGTAAAATAGATTTTGTATCGGTAGAACTGGAAGAGTAAAAATAAAAAAGCAGCCTTGAACCGGCTGCTTTTTTGTCTCCCCGGCAGGATTCGAACCTGCGACCCGCTGATTAAGAGTCAGCTGCTCTGCCAGCTGAGCTACGGAGAGTTTCAGGGGGCAAAATTATATCTTTTTTCGATAAAACAAATTATAACTTCTATTCTTTTCTGGCTTCAAGCAGCAATTCCAACATTTGTATTCCGGCATCCGAAATTTTTGTTCCGGGGCCGAAAATCGCCACAACTCCTTGATTATACAAAAACTCATAGTCCTGATGAGGAATAACGCCACCTACAATAACCATAATATCTTCACGTCCCAATTTTTTCAACTCTTCCATAACTTGAGGAACCAGGGTTTTATGACCTGCCGCCAAGGATGACACTCCCAAAATGTGAACATCATTTTCAACGGCTTGTTTGGCTGCCTCCGCAGGAGTTTGAAACAGAGGTCCTATATCCACATCAAAACCTATATCGGCATAACCGGTAGCCACAACTTTGGCACCACGGTCATGTCCGTCCTGTCCCATTTTGGCTATCATAATCCGGGGACGTCTTCCTTCAATCTCGGCAAATTTGTCCGCCAACTCACGAGCTTTTTTGAAACTTTCATCATTGCCCGCTTCCGATGAATATACTCCTGATATCGATTTAATCACGGCTTTATATCTTCCGAAAACTTTTTCGCAAGCATACGAAATTTCTCCCAAAGTTGCCCTGTTTTTTGCCGCTTCAACGGCTAATTCAAGTAAATTACCTTTTCCTGTGGCGCAAGCTTCAGTAATCGCATCCAGATTTTTTTGAACGAGTTCGTTATTACGTTCCGCTTTAAGTTTTTTAAGACGTTCTATCTGTGCATTTCTAACGGCCGTATTGTCAACTTCAAGAATATCCAACGGTTTTTCTTTGTCAGGCCTGTATTTGTTAACACCTACTATAATATCTTTACGGGCATCAATTCTTGCCTGTTTTCTTGCGGCAGCCTCTTCAATACGCATTTTGGGCAATCCCGTTTCAATAGCTTTTGCCATACCTCCCATTTCCTCAACCTCTTCAATAAGTTCCCGGGCTTTATGAGCAAGTTCATCAGTTAAATATTCAATATAATAAGAACCCGCCCAAGGATCCACATTGTCGGTAATGGCTGTTTCTTCCTGCAAATAAATTTGGGTGTTTCGTGCTATACGTGCCGAAAAATCCGTTGGTAAAGCAATGGCTTCGTCAAGAGCGTTTGTGTGCAATGATTGTGTTCCTCCCAATGCTGCTCCGAGAGCTTCAATACAAGTACGTGCCACATTATTAAAAGGGTCCTGTTCGGTTAAACTCCATCCCGAGGTTTGGGTGTGAGTTCTGAGAGCCATTGATTTGGGATTTACGGGATTGAATTTTTTAACGATTTTAGCCCAAAGCATTCTTGCTGCACGCAACTTTGCTATTTCCATAAAATGATTCATTCCCAACGCCCAGAAAAAACTCAACCTTGGAGCAAACTCATCTATTTTTAACCCTGCATTTAACCCCGTTCTTATGTAATCCAATCCATCGGCTAAAGTATAAGCCATCTCCATTTCTGCGGTGGCACCGGCTTCCTGCATATGATATCCGGATATGGAAATACTATTGAACTTGGGCATGTTTTTAGATGTAAACTTAAAAATATCCGAAATAATCCGCATCGAAGGTTCAGGAGGATAGATATATGTGTTCCTGACCATAAACTCTTTTAAAATATCGTTTTGTATAGTACCTGAAAGCTCTTCCATCTTGGCGCCTTGCTCAAGTGCGGTAACAATATAAAAAGCCATGACTGGCAATACCGCTCCGTTCATAGTCATTGAAACCGATATTTTGTTCAAAGGAATCTGGTCGAAAAGTATTTTCATGTCAAGCACCGAGTCGATGGCAACACCGGCTTTACCAACATCGCCCACAACACGGGGGTGATCGGAATCGTAACCACGGTGCGTTGCCAAATCAAAAGCCACCGACAACCCTTTTTGTCCGGCAGCAAGATTACGCCTGTAAAAAGCATTGGATTCTTCTGCCGTCGAAAAACCTGCATATTGTCGAATAGTCCACGGACGTGTAACATACATTGTAGAATACGGTCCGCGCAAATATGGAGGAATGCCCGCCGCATATTCCAAATGTTCGAAATGTTTTTTGTCTTCGGCGGTAAATACCGGTTTTACTTTTATATGTTCGGGGGTTTCCCACAGTTTTCCACCGGTACTCTTTTCGTCTGATATAAGTTCTGGTACGTAGTTAAGGTCGATATTTTTAAAGTTAGGCTTTTTCATTTCCCCTGTTTTTTATTTACCAAAGATACAAGGATTGCCAAAATAAGAGATAAAAATCCCTTATAAATAAACCGGATGATTATAATAAAACCTTAACTTTATCTTACTACTATAAAGAGTATCAGAATATCAAAACCTTTTCCCGTGACTTTTTACCGTCTTTTAAAACGGTAACTACGTAAACGCCGTTTTCAAAACCGGAAACATTAACTGTCAGTAATTTTTTATTTGATACGGTAGAATAAACGGTTCTTCCGGACATATCGGTAATAAATACCTGTGAATTTTCCTCCGTTTTAATATTCAAGATTTCGCTTGCCGGATTAGGATATAATTCGATTTGTTTCAAAGTATTTTCCGCAATACCGTCAACCGCTTCTTCATTGTAGGTGATATTGTTAAGATAAATATGATCACCACTTGTCGAACCGTTTGCATTTGTTGCATTCAACGCCACATAAAAAGAAACTTTTCCGGTTTCTTCGGCAGGTGCAATCCATTGCATATTCCAGGATATGGAATTATTGTTAGCAATTGTTCCCGCACTTTTATGCGTAACGGCATGATTGGCATTTGTAAATCTCGTTCTTGATGTCTCGGTAATAACAAAAGTACCGACTTTGTTACCCGTGCTGTCTTCGGCGGTAATTTCAAAGCCGTATTTGTTTATGCCGGAAATATCAGCCGAAACCGTTATTTCATATGTTTCTCCTGGGGCATATCCCGTTTCGGGAATATTTGAAGATATAAGTCCTTCCATATTTTGTGCCGAGCCTGAATGGCACTGTGTACAGTTTTTGTAATTATCGCCGGGGGAACCCGATTTGCCACCCGGACTTCCTCCGCTATAACTCATTAATATTAAAAAAGCGGGGATTGTCAATACGATTAAAAGATTGTAGAAATATTTCATAAAAGATTTTTTTTAGGTTATTCAAATATGCACAAATATACAT
>WFZS01000145.1 GCA_015489465.1 Bacteroidales bacterium
CAAGTGTTTAAAAAAGACGTCATTGGTAGTCCGGTCGAAGGGTGGCGGGGTAAGCCTCCGCACTGTCACACATTCGACGGGGCTCAGTGTGACAACCCATCGTACATTAAAAAATTTAATATATTGATATTCCGCTCTTTACAAGTGGCATCTTTGGTAGTTTATCGAACCATGGCAGTGGAAGCCTCCGCACGCACGGTTCGATAAGATGCTCCTAAAGGTCGCATCACTCAGTGCGGCAAGCCGGGGAATAAGGTTGGAGAGTCGGAAAGTCGGAAGGTCAAAGGGGTTATAAAAAAATAAAAAAAGGCTGAAAACCCGCTACGGTATAATCAGCCTTATTTTTAATGAAACAGAAATCTATTCAATCACAACATCGTCAACTGCAATACTCGTCGATTCGGTATCGCTTCCTTTATATTTGAAAGCTACCGCTATATTGCCGGGATATGCCGAAAGATCAACATCACCCGATTCAACCCATTCGTAATTATCGTTTGCCGAGGTTGGAAGTGTGGGATTCAATTTTGTCCAAGTGGCACTTTCAAAGTTATCTCCCGTAAAGTCCGTAGAAACGTAAACTTCCAGCGGATCACCCGATGTGTGTGCCCAATAAGCCATTGACGATTTGAAAGATAATGTTTTATCGCCGTTGGTATTGTCAACGAGCGGGGTAATCATCCAAGTTTCCATATCGTCAAGACCCGAGTTATAACCCGTTGCTTGAGCATAATGGTTGTCGCTGTATATCTTGCCTATCCAAGCCCTGTCGCCTGCAACAATAATATCTGACCAACCGTTTTTATTTATTTCGTCGTAAGCTTCGTATGCATCAAATGTTTCGTTAAGGCTCGGCAGTACATCTTCTCCACCGCCGCCACCACCGTTGGTGTCAATTTTAACGTCATCAACTGCAATACTTGTCGATTCGGTATCACTTCCTTTGTATTTGAAAGCTATTGCAACATTACCAGTGTAAGCCGAAAGGTCAACATCACCCGACTCAACCCATTCGTAGTTTGAGTTGGAGGATGTAGGAAGTGTAGGATTCAATTTTGTCCAAGTGGCACTTTCAAAGTTGTCTCCCGTAAAGTCCGTGGAAACATAAACTTCCAGCGGATCACCAGATGTGTGTGCCCAATAAGCCATTGATGATTTGAAAGATAAAACTTTATCGCCGTTGGTATTGTCAACGAGCGGGGTAATCATCCAAGTTTCCATATCGTCAAGACCCGAGTTATAACCCGTTGCTTGAGCGTAATGGTTATTATCGTCTTGATGAACTTTTCCAATCCAAGCCCTGTCACCTGCAACTATGATATCGGACCAACCGTTTTTATTTATTTCATCGTAAGCTTCGTATTCGTCAAATGTTTCGTTAAGGCTGGGAAGAACATCTCCACCGCCGCCGCCACCGTCGCCGTTGCAACGTTCTCCGTCAAGGTGTACTTCTTTTAACGTTCTTATATATAATTGCCAAGTTGTGTCCGACCCTTTTGCATAAAGGCTTACAACAGCCGTAAGATCTCCTTTGCCTTCGGGAAGTTTTTCTTCGGCAAAAGTTGCATAACTGCTTGTTCTTACAATAACACTGTTTCCGTCGCAGTCTTCCAAAACACGGTTTCCGTAACTACCGGCATCAGCCCATGTTTTACCCAGTTCTGTTTGTGCAAATTCAACACCTGTAACGGTAACGAGTTTACTTTCATATTTACCGGTTTTTATGTCGGCAAGTGTTAATTCTTCGGGTGTTTTATACTTTTGGGTGGCAAGTATTACTATGTTTGAATCCGGGTCAACGTTGTCCAATTGGAACAAACCGTTATATTCTGACAAAGCAACTCCTTTTAAGTAAACTCTAATGGAATCACCTATTCTTAATCCGCCCGCGCCGGTTTTGTGCAGGTTAACGGCATCTTCATTATCTTGCACAAAAGCACTTTTATAAATATTTCCCGTGCTTTCGTCCATTGTTACCGTAGCATATACCGAAGCGTCATAATTTATTTGTATGGCGCCTGAATCGGCGTACATTTGGCGCAATTGTTTTATGGTATAAACCTTACCTACCGGAAGTTCCTTTACGGGAGGTTTGTCGAAATCCTGTTTTACGCAGCTTGAAAGCCACAACATGGCAAATGTTAAAACAGCCAGTATGTTAAATTGATATAATCTCTTCATTTTATTATGGTTTTTTATTTATTGCTAATTGATTTTACATTCTGAAATAGAGGTTCAGGAAATAGTTTGTTCCGTACATGTACGAATATTTCGGAGGAAATTTGTTGATATTGGTTTTGTCATACCTCAACTGTTCAAATCCCCACATTTTGAAAGATTTGTTATTTAAAAGGTTGTTTACGCTTAACGAAAATCCGATGGTATATTTGTGGTCTATTCTCCAGGATTTTCCTCCGTAAAGGTCCACGGTGAAACCATCATCAAGTTTTTCTTGTTTCAATAACTCTTCTACACGGTAGTCGCCGTCAAAAAGTCCTTCAACGGCTTCTTTTGTTCTTCTGTCGGGGTTAATTTGAATATAGTTTTCGCCAAAGTAATTGACTTTTGCTTCAACAAACCAATATTTGGCTGAACTGTATTTAGCCCCGACGGAAGCCACCAGTTGAGGGGAACCTCCCACATAATAGTTTTTGAGATAAACTTTTCTGTCGGTTGCTATGTCTTGAGCATCGTTGTCACGGGTTATCGTTGCAACGGGTCTCGATGTATAAATATTTTCACCGTAACCGGCAACAGTCATTATTTTCCATGTGGGTGAAAGGTTTGCTTCCAAACCGAATTCAACGCCGGTGTTAAGCATGTCAACACCTGTCATGCTATAATTTACAAAGGTATGAAGTGCATCGTGATAAAAACTTCTGGACCATGTTTCGTCGTTAAACTTGGTTATGTAATATGTAGCACGCATTTTAACCGCAGGAGTTCTCAAAATATAATTTATGTCACCCGAATAAATGGTTTCGCTTTTGAGTCCGGGAACCGTGAAATCGCGTGTACGTGCCGAAACATAAGCATTCCAGAAAAACGGAGCTCTTGTCATGTATAATCCGTTGGCCGTTATGTAATTTCTACCGTTAATTTTATATGTCAAACCTCCTTTTAATCCGTAATTGAAAAAGTTATTCTTTTTGCTGTCGCCGTACGAATGGTCGGGGAAACGTCCGTTTTTCATGTTACCTGTTCTCCAAAAACTTGTTGTTTTAAGGTTCAAACCTACGTAAAAATCAACTTTGGCATATGAAAAATCAAGTTCTCCGAAAACATCACCGGTATTTATGTTGGCTATGTAGTCGTAACCGAATATGTCACCCTCTTTAACTATTCTGTTGGGATGATTCAGGTCGTTTTGCGATACATCGGTGATTATAAAAGGATCTTGGTCTGCATAACGGTCTATGTCAAGCCAATATTCGCCACCAAGTAAATCATCTATTTTTTTGTAATGATGTCCTTTATAAATATTAACATCAAACCCTGCCGAAAGGGTTATGTTGTCGTTCAGAACGGCAGTAAGAGAGTTGTTTACCTGAAATTGATTTTTATCGTTTCTTCTGTCTTCAATGATTATTTTTGAACGGTACCCGGTAACGTCGTTACCTTCAATACCGTCAACATTGTTTACAGTGTAAAGATATTTGCTGTTTACAAAATAAAAATGGTCGAAATTCAATTGCCTTGCTTCTTCGTTGCTTTCCCATAAATTTTTTATCCTGTCGCCTTCTTCCTCTTTACCTATCAAATACCAATAGCTGGGAAGGTTTTTGTAATAGTCGGGACGGGGGTCGTTCATTTCCGTCCAGTTTAAAGATGTTGAACCTCCGCGACCGAACCAATATGATGCTGTTGTTCTAACGTCAATATTTTCCGAAGGTGTCCAATACCATGTAAGCATCGACATCGGTTGATGGTAGTTACCGATACGGGCATTACGTTTTTTTCCGTTTTGGTAGCCCCAGTAAGGATTGTAATAATGTGTTCCGCTAAGGTCGTACGCTTCTTGAACTGAAACACCTTGTTTTCCTCTCTTGTTAGGCGAGCCGAACATTATAAAAGACAAACTGTTTTTGTCGTTTATCTTTTTCTCTACACCCAAAAAATAAGCCCATGCATCATAAAAAGTTCCTTCAACATAACCTTCCTGTGCCCATCTTCTTGAGCCGGAAACAACGATGGACCAACCGTTTGTCATTTGTCCGGTGGCATAGGTTGCCATAAGTCTGTTTCTGTAACTTCTGTTGGCTGACGAATAGGTAAGTCTAAGTCCTTTCCTGAATATGGAAGGTCTTATGATAATTTCGTTAACACCTCCCACGCCGCCGAAGGATGTTTCGGAAGAAACAATTCCGGTTCTGATATCTTTATTCCATGTGGCATCGTTTAAGCCGCCCCAACTCGACCAGTAAGCTCTGCCGCTTTCCATGTCATTCATACGGGTTCCGTTTATCAAAACCGTTAAATTGTTGTTGTCGTAACCTCTCATTCTGTACCTTACCGCACCGAAAGTGTAACCTGCCGTAGATACGAAAATATCTCTGGAGGATTGTAAAAGCCCCGCTACATCTTGTGTGCCGCCACTCGATTCGGAAGAGGCATCAAGATTGAAGGTGGGCAGGTTGACAACATCGTTAAAAGTCAGACTGTCGGCATTTTGACCGTAAATAAAACCCGACAAAAACAACGTTGTCAATACCAGTAAAAATCTATTCATAAAACTGTTTGTTAGTTAAATTTCTCAATATTTATTGATAAAAAACAAGTCCCGGAAAAAAACGGGGGAAGCAAAGGTAACATTTTGAAAGCAAAAATGAAGTGTAATGTTACTTTTTCAGAAAAATACGGATAAGTTTATCCACGTTATTACCATTATTGTAAATTGTACTTAACAAAGTTTTTCTCTCTTCGATATCACTTTTCGAAAACGGTTTGTCAAAAAGTTCCGTAACGGTTTGTTTCAAACTTAGGGCATCGTTTGCCACTACCGTAAGTTTATCGAGATTGCTTCCCGACAGCATTTTGTCATTAACAAGGCAGAATCTACCGTTATAAATTGTATTTAACAGCTTGAGTTTCAGCCCTGTGGCTTGTGCGGTTATTGCCACGTTGATATGTGCGTTTTGAATAAGATTAAACAGTTCTTCGTCGCCCGGATTTTCCACAAGTTCAATATTAGGATAATTTTTCAGAAGGTTTGCAAGGTGTTTAGGCGGATTCAATCCCGCCACTTTTAAAGGAATGTCAAGGTCGTTAAACACTTTATTAGCAAGAAATCTTACGGCATTATAATTTTCCGACACGGATAAATTACCGTGGTAAAGTACATAATCGCCTTTCCCTTCTTTACTTTTTACTTCTTTATGAGGATGAAATGCGGGTATATATTCAACATTTTCGAATTTTTTACTGAAATAATCATGGTCGTTTTTCGAGATGGCAACAAGGTAGGAGGCTTTGTTTAAAGTGTTTTCGTATTTTTTCAGTTTTACGGCTTCATTATAAAAATAGTATTTTTTAAAAATGTCCGTTTCGGCTTTTCCCAGATTTTGATAATAGTCGTGCTCTATGTTATGAGTTCTTACAACCATAATTCTACCTTCGAGGCGGGGTTCGTTTAACAATCCGCTGGTATGTATTCCTTCCATAAGTATTGGATAGTTGTCTTTCAGAAGGTTGGTTGTAAGCTCTTCGGATATCCTTGTGCTTACGATATAAGGAATACTTTTGAAAAGATGTTTTTTTGAGATATCGCGTTTGTAATAATAAACTTTATGAAAAATTTTTTCAAGCTCTTTTGACGGTGTTCTGTTATATTCAAAGCAATGCAGATGTACTTTAACACCTTTTTCGGCAAGGCTCTTCGCTTTGTAAAAAACATCGATAACACCACCGTAATTTGCAGGCCACGGTATATCGAAAGAAATAATATGCAGGTGGAAATCCTTAAGCATATTTCATGTAAATTTTAGTTATTATTTCCGTTTCATTTTCCCAATTCAGTTCACCTGCGGCTCTTATGGTATTGGTTTTCCAGGTTAAATATGTTTGTTTATCGGTTATTATCTCTTTTATTTTGCCGGCAATTTTTTCCGGATCATGTCCTGGAATAAAAGTGCCGACATTATATTTTTCAATAATTTTTCTAATTTCAAGCAAATCGGATGCCAGAACGGGAATTCCGGCTTTTAAATAATCGAAAAGTTTGTTAGGCAGGCTGTATTTGTAGTTGATATTGTTAGGTTTGTCAAGGGTTAATCCCATATCGGAATTAACGGTGTATTGCATCATTTCTTCATACGGGAGTTTGCCTTTTATAATTATTTTATCTTTCAGTTCGGGTTTTTGAGCTTCTTTTTTTAGTATTTCGATAACATCGCCACCACCTACAATTAATAACAATGCCCCGTCAACATATTTCATGGCTTCCACCATCTCTTCGGCACCTCTGTGTATGTTAATCCCCGACCCTTGAAGTATGAATATGAATTTATCTTCGGGAAGTCCCAGCTCTTTTCTGTTTTTTTTCTTAATCACCATACCTTTAAAAGGTACGTTGCGGACAACATGAGGTTTTATGCCGTATTCTTTTTCAAATAAATTCGCTATCGATTCGTTTACGGTTATTACATCCTTTAATTTGGGGAATATCGTTTTTTCTATGCTTTTCCAAATCTTCTGCATCCCGGGTCTGTTTACAAGTTCGGGAACTTCCGTAAAATATTCGTGGCTGTCGTAAATCAAAGGTTTGTTTTTTATTTTGCTTGCAAGGTAATTTGGCAGCAATGTATCGAGATCGTTAGAGGTTAGGATGTCGAATTTACGGAAAAGTAAAAACAAGAAAAGCCTTATGTTAAACTCGGCATAAAATAAAGCACCTTTATTAAAAAGCAGCCGCATCCTGTGACTTTTATACGGACGGCTGTCCATCGGCAAACTGTTTTTCAGCTTTCTGCCTACCAATAAAACATCAAAACCCATAACGGTAAGGGTAAGGCACATTTTATGAACCCTTTGATCGGTAACCAGGTCGTTAATTACGGAAACTATTAATTTTTTAGCCAAAACAGTTTACGGTTCTTTTAATTATAACAGATGAAGGATGTAAATATTGTGTTAATCTTCAGCATTAAGAGCTTCCCACAGTTTATCTTTAAGTTCTTGTAAACCTTTATTTGCAACAGACGATATAAAAACGGCAGGAATACCTTCAGGTAAACTTTTTTTAACTTCTTCTATCAATTCATCGTCAAGCATGTCGGATTTTGAAATTGCCAAGACACGTTTTTTATCCAACAGTTCGGGATTGTATTTTTGAAGTTCTTTAAGAAGAATTTCATACTCTTTTTTAATATCGTCGGTATCTATCGGTATTAAAAAAAGAAGTACCGAGTTGCGTTCTATGTGGCGTAAGAAACGTAATCCCAAGCCCTTTCCTTCGGCGGCACCTTCGATAATTCCCGGAATATCGGCCATAACAAAAGAACGGTTATCACGGTAAGGCACAATACCCAGATTAGGTGTAAGTGTAGTAAAGGGGTAATTGGCGATTTTGGGTTTTGCCGCCGATATTACCGAAAGAAGTGTAGATTTTCCTGCGTTTGGAAATCCCACCAATCCCACATCGGCAAGAACTTTCAGTTCTAATATAACCTCGGCTTCTTCACCTTCTTCACCGGGTTGTGCATATTTTGGAGCTTGGTTTGTGGAGGATTTAAAATGGTCGTTACCCAAACCTCCTCGTCCGCCTTTAAGCAATGTTACCGTTTGTCCGTGCTCGGTTATTTCTCCCATTACCTCACCCGTAACGGCATTACGTGCTATCGTCCCCAAAGGAACTTCTATAACAATATCTTTTCCGTTAGCACCCGTACTTCTTTGGGCTCCACCCGGTTCGCCGTTTTCGGCACGCAGATGACGTGTATATCGCAAATGCAGTAAAGTCCACATATGCGAGTTTCCTTTCAATATTATGTCACCGCCTTTACCCCCGTCACCTCCGTCGGGACCTCCTTTGGGAAGATATTTTTCACGTCTGAAATGGGTTGATCCCGCACCACCTTTCCCAGAACGGCAATAAATTTTTATGTAGTCTATGAAATTGGAATTAGCCATTTTTTGTTTTTAAATTCGTTGCAAAGGTCTTAAAAAATTTCATACTCCAATAAAAGTAAGTTTCTTACGATGATTCCAGTGTTTAATTAAATATTCGAAAAAACATTAATCTCATTCAAATAATAATATTTTTGCCTTTTTATAGTTAAACATAAACCAACAATCGTAAAACCCGGGTTTAACGTTTTATGAAGACTTTTTTACTTAAAACCGTATATTTTTCACTGTTCGTTTTACTTCTGTTGCCTTTTACGGCAATGTCGCAAACAGCTACCGTTAAAGGTGTTGTAACCGACGAAAGCGGTAATCCCGTTGAATTGGCAAACATCATTGTAAAAGGGGAAAACAAAGGTACGGTTTCGGATAAACACGGGAAGTTCACGCTTGTTGTGCCCGCCGGGAAAAAGATTACGCTTGTTATAACTTACATCGGGCTGGTAAACAAAGAGGTAAATCTTAATCTTAAACCCGGTGAGATAACGAAATTGAATGTATCGCTTGAATCGTCCACCACAACATTACCCGGGCTTGAGGTTAAAGACCGTAAACTCAGAACCGAAAGTTTGGTGAGGTTGAATCCAAAAAATACAAGGGTTGCTGCATCGGTAACGGGAAGTGTGGAAAGTATCATTAAAACGTTGCCGGGTGTATCGACAACAAGTGAGATGAGTTCGCAATATTCGGTAAGGGGAGGAAATTTCGATGAAAATCTGGTTTATGTAAACGATATTGAAATTTACCGTCCTTTTTTGGTTAACAGCGGACAGCAGGAAGGGTTGAGTTTTATAAATCCGGCAATGGTATCGTCCATTTTGTTTTCTGCCGGAGGGTTCGGTGCCAAATACGGCGATAAAATGTCGTCGGTTTTGGATGTTAAATACATAAAACCTACGGAATTCGGCGGTTCGGTGTCGGCAAGTTTTTTGGGTGCTGACATTTCGGTTAGAGACAACATTAAAGACAAGTTTACTTATTTGATTGGAGTAAGGTACAAAAGTAATTCTTACTTGGTTAACAGTCTGGAAACCAAGGGAGATTACAAGCCCAATTTCTTTGATGTTCAATCGCTTTTTGAATATAAGTTCAGCAAAAAAGTTTCTCTCTCGTTTTTGGGTTATTATTCAGGGAATAAATATAATCTCATACCGTCAAACAGGGAGACTGATTACGGAACATTTAAGGAAACACGACGTTTTACCGTATATTTTGACGGTGGTGAATATGACAGGTACAATGTTATGGAGGGCGGGCTTACTTTGACTTACCGTCCGGATAATACCCTGTTGTTTAAACTGATAGCTTCTGCATTCAATACCGACGAAAAAGAGAGCTACGATATTCAAGGACAATATTGGATAGGACTTGTCGAAACAAAACCCGGGAGTGAAGAGTTTAACCAAGTGATTCAAACTTTGGGTGTAGGCACTTTTCTGGATCATGCCAGAAACAGGTTTAATGCAACGGTGGCATCGCTGGAGCATAGAGGATCGAAATTACTAGGTGAAAACAGAATCAGGTGGGGAGTTCAGTATAAGCACCAAATTGTTGATGATTATTTAAAGGAGTGGCAAATGATGGACTCGGCAGGATATTCTTTGCCCAACCCTTCATGGATTCCGGGTAACCCCAACCCCGAAAATCCCGATGTTGAGCTGAATTATTTTACTTCGGGATCTCATAAATTGAATATTAACAGATTTTCGGGTTTTGTCTCGGGCGATTGGCGTTTTAAATTTAAAAACAATGATATAGTAACCTTGTCGGCAGGCATAAGGGCTTATTACGGAGATATCAATAATGACTTTAACGTGAGTCCTAGATTTAACATGTCGTACACCCCTTTTAAACTTCAAAACATTGTTTTCAGGTTTGCCACCGGGGTTTATTACCAGCCTCCCTTTTACCGTGAAATGCGTGATATGGACGGAAGTTTAAATACAAATGTCAAATCCCAACGTTCCATACATTTTATTTTGGGTACCGATTACAGGTTCCAGGCATGGAACAGGCCGTTTATTTTTACTACGGAAGCATATTATAAAAAACTCGACCATCTTGTTCCTTACATGGTTGACAACGTAAGGATAAGATATTTTTCCAATCAACAATCGCACGGCTATGCCACGGGAATAGACTTTAGAATAAACGGTGAATTTGTAAAAGGTGTTGACAGCTGGGCAAGTCTTTCAATAATGAAAACCGCCGAGGATGTTGAAGGTGATTTTTATTATGAATATTTTGATGAAGAGGGTAAATTAATAGGTGCGGGTGACAAACCTTCAATACCCGGTGCCGACAGTTCGCAAATTGTTTATCCGGGATTTATTCCGCGTCCTACCGACAGAAGAGTTATGTTTTCGGTGTTTTTTCAGGATTATATTCCCAAATATCCCACATGGACCGTTAATATAACTTTCATGTTAGGTACGGGTTTACCTTTCGGGGCACCCAAAACCCAACGCTATCAACAAACGTTAAGAATGCCACCGTACAGGAGGGTTGATATCGGTTTCGGAAAACTTATTATGGGTGAAAACACAAGATATTCCAAAAATCATCCCGGCGGTTTTGTCAAATCTTTAAGAGTAAGTATGGATATTTTTAATCTTTTCGGTATTAAAAATGTTGTGTCGTACACATGGATAACCGATGTTTACGGACATAAAAATGCAATACCCAATTATTTAACCCCCCGTTTGTTAAACTTAAAAGTTACAATGGATTTTTAATAAACGATAAATACTTTCCTAATTCCCATATTCTCTGATAAGTTCTTCGAGTTCGTCATCCGAAAGACCTTCGGGTTCAAAGCCTGCCGATTTACACATAAAATAAATTTTTGCCGATTTGGCAAGAATATCAATCATGTCAAAGGTTTCCATCACATCTTCACCGACTGCAAAAACACCGTGCTTTTCCCATAAAACCACATCGTATTTATCGATCATATCAATGGTTTTTAATGCAATGTCGATAGTGCCGGGCAAAGCATATTCAACAAAGCCTATACCTTTGGGAATATAAATCATAGCTTCGGGATGCATCCCGAAAAGGATTTTGTTTAATATTTTTTCGTTGTTAAACTCTTTTATTTGAGTAAGAGCCGCCAACTCGTTGGCATGAGTGTGCATTACAACTCTGTTTTTAGAACCCGGTAAAATCAGTTTCTCGTGAATGGCCAGATGTGTCGGTAATTCCGAAGTGGGAGCAAAATTGTCAACGGTTTTTTTATGTGAAATTATGTAATACCCGTCACCTTTATCGTTAAGTTTTATTATCAATGCGTTTTTTAACGGTTTCCTGGCAATATCGCGCATTCTTTTTCCCGTTCCCGTTACGAAAAACACTTTGCCGCCAAGCGCCGGAAAACTTTTTTCAAGTGAGAAATATGCATATTGGGATAAATCTACGGTAAAATCTTTGTCAATGTAATCATCAATGTTTACGGAAATATTTCCCGCATTTCTTTCCGCCCAACCGCGTTGCCACAAATATCCCGCAACTTCACTTACATCAAGAATGGTTTTCTTTACTTTTTTTATCTTTTTTATTTTTTTGAATTTTTTCATCCGTTTACATGATTTATTTGGCAAGAGCGAAATGAATATTACTGTGTTTTATTGTCCTGTAACCGTATATAGCTATTACCACAAAACTGAAAAGGGGCAGGATGAAGGAAAAATTTACCGCCGGCAATCCCAACACCGTACCTTGGTCTATTATAGCTCCTTGCAAAGGCGGCATCAATGCACCACCAACTATCGCCATTACCAATCCTGCGGCACCGAGTGTTGTATCTTCCTTCAAACCTTCAAGGGCTATCCCGTAAATTGTGGGAAACATCAACGACATGAATGCCGATGTTGCTATCAAACAGTACAGTCCCCACATACCTTGTATAAGGATGGTTCCGGTCATAGTTAATATTCCTCCCAAAGCAAAAACCGTTAGCAAAATTTTAGGGTTGAAATATTTCATTAAATACGTACTGATAAACCTTGACGAAAGAAAAAATAACATCGCAACTATATTATATTCTTGTGCCGTTGCTTTGTCTATTCCCAAATTGTCGGCATATTGAATGATAAATGTCCAATTCATTATTTGTGCCGCCACGTAAAAAACCTGGGCAATAACTCCTTCGCGGTAATTTCTGTTTTTTATCAATCTGCGGAATGAATCCTTGGCTTTAACGTTATGGTCGTCAACCTTACGTTTGGGCATCTTTGATATTGCAATAATGATAAACATTGCAAGCACTACAAAGCCTAAAATAACATAAGGGTCTCTTATAACTTTAAGGTCGTGAATTCGGATTAAAACTTTTTCAGCTGTAGGCAATGAGTGAAAAATAATATGTCCGTTTTCGTCTCGAATATCCGATTGAAGATTCGATAAAATAAATTTAGAAGCTACAATCATTCCCAATATCGAACCCAAGGGATTAAAAGCTTGTGCGAAGTTCAGTCTTCTGGTACCCGTTTCTTCATCTCCCATTGAAATTATATACGGGTTTGCCGTTGTTTCGAGAAAAGCAAGACCGAAAGTTAATATGTAAAGTGAAGCCAGGAAAAACCCGAATTTTTCGTAATAAGCTGCAGGATAGAATAATAAGGCACCGGTTGCATAAAGGGCTAATCCCAAAAGGATAGCTTTTTTATAACTGTACTTTTTTACGAACAATGCAGCGGGGATAGCCATTGTAGCGTATCCGCCGTAAAAAGCGAATTGTATGAGTGCAGCTTCGGAATTCGGTATTTCCATAACCGTTTTAAAAGCGGCGACCAGAGGGTTAGTTATATCGTTGGCAAATCCCCAAAGAGCAAAAAGGCTTGTTATCAGTATAAAAGGGAACAGGTACTCTTTGGTTACAACTTTTTTCTTATTACTCATATTACCTTATTTCAATAACAGGTAAAAATATCAATTATTTGTTTAACGGGATAATGTGTTTTACGGCTTTGATAACGGGACTTTATATTTGTACAAGTCGAAATATATGTTCCTGTAATTAATGTTAATACTTCTTAAAACGAACGGAAAAGGAAGGTAAAGAATTATTTTTGCACACTACAAAAACTTTGTAAAATGAGTGTTAAAGTAACTCCGGTAAAAGCGGGATGGGGCTATGTTTATCTGGTCAGGCAAGGAGACAATGCTTTTCTGGTTGACTCGGGAAATAAAGGTTTTGAGGACAGGATTTTAAAAGTCGTGAAGTCAAAAAATATAACCCCGGGGGCGTTAAAGTTTTTGTTTGTCACACATGCTCATTTTGATCATGCCGGAAGTGCCGCAGCTCTTGTGAAAAAAACGGGCTTACCGTTGATAGCGCATGCTCAGGAAGTAAAGTATTTGGAAAGAGGAGGTAGAAATTTACCGAAAGGAACTTCCGGATTTTATAAGTTTTTGATTGCCGCGGGAAAAGTTACGGGTAAAATGTTTTCGTCTTTTCCGCCGGTAAAAACAACAATAAGTTTTGAAGATGAGCTTGATTTAAAGGATTTTGGAGTAGAAGGTAAAATAATACACACTCCCGGCCACACTTCAGGTTCGTCATCATTGATTATCGATGCAAATGCATTTGTTGGAGATACTTTGTTTAACATTTGGAACGGGGTGATTTATCCCGTTTTTGCCGATAACATTAATTTATTGCACGAATCGTGGAGAAAACTTTTGGAAGAGGAGGTAAAATATTTTTATCCGGCACACGGAAAACGTCTTACTTACAAAGAATTTAAAAAAGAGGCCATTAAAAGGGGAATAATTTGGTAAGCATTGATATCAACTTTTAATATCTAAGTAATAACATCAGATCTAATAATCGTAATTTGAGTATGTTAAATAAAATAGTAGAGAATAAAATTCAACTTTTGTTTATTTCTTTAATTTTCGGTGCTCTTTTTTTTACCGTATCATGTAATAAAGAGTGTGATAATATCGCTGATAATAAATATCCTTATCTAAAAGTAATTAACGAAAATGATGATAATAATGTAATTACTTCCGTTAAACTTGTAGATTATACTTTTGAAAATCTTAGCATTAATGTTGGTGAATCACAAACATTTACACTGGATAAAGGCATGCCGGGCGGATATGATAATATCAATGTAAATGTAAGTCATAAATACGGTGGGGTTACCAGATTTCAAAATATAAAAGTAAATTTTCATAATGGTGATACAACTACAATAATTTTAAAAGGATGTATTTCATATGAAGGTTGTCAAGGGTTTTACTTGGAATATAAACCGTAAATATTTTGCATTATTTTAGTAATTAAATTTTACTTTGAGTTTTACATAAAAAAAAATAGATTAATAGAAACCAATAAATCAATAAATTATGAAGTTCGGACATTTTGACGACAAAAATCGGGAGTACGTTATCACTACACCGCGTACACCTTTTCCTTGGATAAATTATTTGGGAACCACAGACTTTTACACTATAATTTCAAACACTTCGGGGGGGTACAGTTTTTACAAAGATGCAGGGTTGAGAAGGCTGACACGTTACCGTTATAACAATGTTCC
>WFZS01000146.1 GCA_015489465.1 Bacteroidales bacterium
ATATTGAACTCCTAAATATATTGAGTTTATCCACGTGAATAAAGAATCGGGCGGGATTTAACAGCCGCCCGATTTTTATAAATGATTTTTAGTGTTTTGAATTTTTAAAATTTTTTAAATAATCTCAACAATTTCAATTTACCGAGATAAAGCACGTGATACATTGAAGGAACAATGATTAAAGTGAGGAATGTTGCAAAGCTTAAACCGAAAATTACGGTCCAACTCATGGGTCCCCAGAAAGTAGCATTGTCGCCGCCCCAATAAAGTTGAGGGTTGAAATCATTTAAAAGGGTTTCAAAGTTTATATTCACGCCGGTGGCAAGAGGAATCAACCCCAAAACAGTTGTTATTGCTGTTAAAAGGACGGGGCGTAATCTTGTTTTTCCGGCTTGAACCACGCAATCTATTGCCTCATTAACCGGTAACGTTTCATTATCGTCAAGTCCCAGTTCTTTTTTCTTTCTCTGTTTTACAAGACCGATGTAGTCGATTAGTACGATAGCATTGTTAACAACCACACCGGCAAGCGAAACAATGCCTATTCCCGTCATTATAACTACAAAATCCATATGGAAAGTTGCCAAACCTCCGAAAACACCGATTGTACTTAAAACCACACTGAAAAGGATAATGGAGGGTTTGACTATGGAGTTAAATTGTGTTACCAAAATTATCATGATTAAAGCAATGGCAACTAGTAATGCCGTAATCAGAAATTCCATCGATTCTTTTTGTTCTTTCTGTTCTCCGGTGAAAGAATAATTGTAGCCTTGAGGCATTGTAAATCCTTTCAGCAATTTTTTTATTTGGGCATTTATTTCGTTGGCATTGTAACCTTTTATCACATTGGAATATAACGTTACGACACGTTTCCGGTCAATTCTTTTTATGGAGCCGTAAGTGGAGCCGTATTTAAAACCGGCTACCGCCGAAATGGGAACCTGTATTATTCTTCCGGTAGCCCTGCTCCTGAAAGTTATACGTTGGTTCATTAACGAAGGCAGGTTGTATCTGTATTTGTCGTCAAGTTTGATACGTATTTTATATTCGTCTTCACCGTCTTTATAGTCGGAAACCTCTTTACCGAACAATGATGTTCTCAGAGCATCGCCAATTTGAGCCGTTGAAAGTCCGAACCTGCGGGCTTTTTCCCTGTCTATGGATACCAGAAGTTCGGGCTTGTCGGGGTTAAGGTCTATTTTCAGCCCTTCAATACCGGGTATATCTTCCGAATTTATCAATGTTCGCATGGAGTCGGCAAGATAAAGTAGTGTCTTAAAATCTTTACCGCTGATTTCTATATTAATGGGTTTGCCTGCCGGAGGGCCTTCTTTTTGTTGTTCCAGGGAAATGTTAACACCCGGATATTTGCCGATAAGCAAATCCGAAAGTTCTTTCATTATTTTTTCGGTGCTGATGTTGTTTCTGTCTTTATAATCAACAAAATTTACTGTTATAACCCCTTTGTATGAAGCTCCGCTGGTTCCCGAAAAATTGGCATCCATCCCTACGGCACCCTTTCCGGTAATGCTTAATACCGATTTAACTATGGGTTTATAAGGTTCAAGATACGTAAAAACGTCTTTTTCCAAAATACGCATAACACTGTCGGTAACATCAATGTCGGTGCTTATAGGAAGTTCGGCAATGATGTTTATAAGTTTGGGTTCCGTTTTGGGGAAGAAAGTTACTTTGGGACTACTGTTAAAGTAAAACCAGATTGTAAAAATCATTAACAAAAATGTACCTAATATGAAATAAACAGGGTTCTTTTTATGTAAGGCAAACCTTATAAATTTTATGTAAGTGTTTTCCAGCCACACTAAAAATTTCGTTCTGAACCAAATCATTATACCGTGCAGGAAATAATAGTTAACAAGCCCTAAAATGGCAAATATTAACATTAAGGTTCCTAACCACTTTATACCGGCAATATAGCTTAGAATACCCAGTGCCGTGAGTATTCCCACAGCTTTAAAAACAGGTTTTGCTTTGGGTTTTTTATGCAGGTCTTCTTTTTTATAAAAATCCACGAAAATTACCGGAATTATTACCAAAGCTACGAACAGGGACGACGACAGGGTTATTATAAGCGTTTCCGGAAGATATTTCATAAACTCACCCATTAAGCTTTTCCAAAACATAAGAGGGAAAAAAGCCGCCAATGTGGTAGCCGTGGATGATATGATGGGTGCGGCAACTTCACCTACAGCCTGTTTTGCCGCTTCGAATAAGGGATATCCTTTATCGACAAACCGGTAAATGTTTTCGGTGACGACAATGGCATTGTCCACCAGCATACCCAGCGCAAGGATAAGGGCAAAAAGTACAACCATGTTAATCCTGTAATCGAGCAATCCCATAACCATAAAAGAAAGGAACATGGACATCGGAATGGCAAACCCTACAAAAAGGGAGTTACGCGTTCCCAAAAAGAAATAAAGAACCAAAACAACAAACAGTACACCCATGATAATACTGTTTTCAAGGTTGCTTAATTGCTTACGTACGATGTCCGATTGGTCGTTGGTATAAGTAATCACCAAATTTTCGGGTATGAGTTTGCTATCGCGGGCTTCTTTTGTGATTTTAAAAACCTGATCTATTGTGGAAAGCAAATTTTCTCCGCCTTTCTTTACAATTTGTAATGTAACAACAGGCTTTCCGAAAAGACGTGCATAACTGTCGGGGTCTTTGAAACCGTATTCCACGTTACCGATGTCGCGCAAGTAAACAATATTACCTTTTTCCGATTTTACAATAATATTTTCAATTTCTTCAGGGTTTTTAAACTCGCCGTCAATACGTAAAGAACGTCTTAGTTTACCCATTTTTATGGCTCCTCCGGATATGGACATATTTTCGAATTTAATGGCGTTTTCCACATCCTTGTAACTTACTTTTAAAGCGGCCATTTTATAAGGGTCGAGGTTTACTTTTACTTCCCTGTCGCTAACACCGGTTAGAGTTACTTTAGATACTTCGTAAATAGTTTCATACTCGTCTTTCAGGTCTTCGGCAAAGTTTTTAAGTTCGTTGGTACTGAAGTCGCCGGACAAGTTTACGTTTATTACAGGAAATTCACTCAAGTCGATATCTTTTACCTGTGGATCGGAAGGCAAATCGTCCGGTAAGTTGGTTTTGGCTTTGTCAACGGCGTCTTTTACGTCTTGCAAAGCCGTTTTTATATCAACATCCGTTTGGAATTCAACAAAAATACTTGAAACGTCTTGTGCCGACGAGGATGTCATCTTTTTTATTCCTTTCACCGATTCTATTTCCTTTTCAAGCGGACGTGTTACAAGGTTCTCCATATCAACGGGCGGGTTTCCGGGATATATGGTTTGTACCATAACCGTTGGAAATTGAACGTCGGGGAACAACTCCTTGGGTAAAGAAATGTAAGAGTACAACCCGAAAATAATGGTTATTACGGTGAAAAGATAAACTGTATTTTTATTGTTTAAGGCCCACGTTGACAGACCGAAATTCCTTATTACTTTATCTTTATTATTTGTGTTATTGGAACTCATGGTTATCATCTTTATTTTTGGAAAACAACAACTTGACCTGTTGAAACATTATTGTATCCGTCTGTAATAACCCTTTCGCCGGGTTTTAATCCTTCGAGTACTTCGGTGTTTCCTTTATACGATTTACCCGTTTTAATATAACGTTTGTCAGCTATCCATTTACCGTCTTTTTCTTCAGCAACATAAATGTAGTAACCTTTGATATCTTCACGAATTATAAAAGAGGGTATTACAATGGAGTTTCCGGATGTATAGTCGTTAATAGTCAATGTAGCAAGCATATTGGGTTTTATGCTGTTGTTTCTGTTTTTTATTTTGGTTTCAACGGTAAAAGTTCTGTCGGAAGGATTTATAACCTGTCCCAGCCTCGATATTACGGTATTAACGGACATTTCAGGAATTGAAGGGAAGGATACCGTAATACTGTCTCCTTTTTTGATGCTGTTAAGATAAACTTCCGAGACTTTGGTTTTGATAAGAAGGTCGTTGAGGTTTACAACATGAAATATCACTCTGCCCGGAACGGCTATTTCACCTAACTTTTGAGAAACATCGTCAATGTAACCGTCAATAGGTGATTTAATAAATGACAAATTATATTGTGAGCGCAAAGTAGCTAATCTTTGTTTCAGAGATTCGTATTTGTTTTTTGCTTGCAAATATTGAATTTCGGAACCTATTTTTTTACTCCAAAGTTCTTTTTGTTTTTCATACATTACTTTAGCCAATTCAAGCGATGTTTCAATTTCTTTTATGTTGTTTTCTATTATTTGCGTATCCAGTTTTGCCAAAAGTTGGCCTTTCTTTACGTTATCACCTTCTTCGACGGCTATTTTAACGATTTCGCCGCTTAACTGCGGACTGACATACGCTTCGTTAACCGCTTCAACACTACCTGTGGCTTGAAAATAATGTTTAAAAGTTACCGGTTTAATGACCAGGGTGTTTACTTTAACGGCATTTAAGGCGTCTCCACCGTTTTCAAGTATCTCAAGCTGACTTTTCAGCTCCGATATTTTGGTGTTAAGTTCTTTTATTTGTGCCTTGTATTCATTTATCCGGTTCCTGATTTCATCGGGTGTTAATGCCTTGTCGTTGCTATTACATGCAACAAAAATTAAAGGTATGATAAGTGCAAAAATTATCTTTTTCATTTTTATTTGGTTTTTAAAATGTCTTTATGTTCTTCAAAATATTTTCGTCCTTTTTCCGAAACGATTCCGTAAACGTGGTAATAAAATATTTCTTTAAATACTTCGGGTGACAGTAATTCTTGCGTGGAAAAAATTCCGGAGTGAATCATTCCTTCTATACGCATTAAAAGTAGCCTTGATATGATATCAACATTGAGGTCTTTACGGTATAAACCTTCTTTTTTGCCTTTTTCAAGGTTTTTCTTAGTACCTTCAAGAATTCTTTCACGCTTTATTTTTACATAAGTATTGTAAATACCGGGATAGTATTTTTTTAAATCGTAAATAAAGTTGGGTTTATAATCGAGTATGATATTTATTTGTGTATCAAAATAATTTAAAAGGTCTTGAATGGCGTTGTTATTTTCATCGTTTAAAACAGCCAAACTGCTGCGCCTGTTATCCAACTCCGAAATGATAGCTTCTTTTACCATTTCCGATTTGTCGGCAAAATGCTGGTAAAGTGTTTTTTTGGAGATACCCAGTTTGCGGGCGGCATCATCCATAGTAACGCTTTTGATACCGAAATCTTTATACAGTTTTATTACTTTTTCAAGTATCTCTTTCTTTTCCATTGTATTTATTTATTTTGGAATTTTATAAGAATATTTTCCAAAGCTTCAGCCGCCTTTAAAAAGTTCAACGATGATGTTACATAATCGTTTTCGGCTCTCATGTATTGATTGTGAGTGTTTAAAATATCAAGACTTCCCGCCATACCGTTTAAATATTTTTGTCTTGTTTTATTGTAAATTTTTTCGGCAACCGCTTTATTTTTTTCTTTGTTTTTCAATACCATTAGGGCGTTTATGTAGTCGCTTTTAACGGTTTGATATTGTAATTGTAATTTAGTTGCAATTTGTTTTTCCGCAATACTTACTTGCTCGAAGGCGATTTTGGCTTGGTTAATTTTAGCCGTTTTTTGTCCGCCCGAAACAATGGGTATGTTTAATGAAAGCCCCCAGTAAGAGGAAAAATACCATTTTTTGCTTGTGTCAAAAAAGTCCCATTGGTTTCTTTGTGCGTTTGTATTGGCCAGCAATTGGGCACGGAGTGACGGATATAATCCCGATCTTGCAAGTTTTATTTGCAATTCAGATATTTCTTTTTGTTTAAATAAAGAAACGTATTCGGGATTCGAATGATAATCGAACGAAATATTTAAAAGGGTGTTGTTCTTTTTTTGTTGAACCAGCGAAATCAAATTATCCGTGAGTTTAATGTCAACATCACTGTCGATACCCATGTAAAATTTTAAAAATGCTTTTGAAATGCCAAGCTGGTTTTCAAATTTTGTTTTTGACGCTTTGAGATTTTCCACGAGTAAACCCAGTTGGTCGGCATCGGTATCTTCCGCCATTCCGGTTTTAACAATCTCTTTTGTTTCGTTATAGAGTTTTTCTGTCGATAGAAGAGTGCTGTCGATAATACGTAACGCTTCTTCGGTTACCAAAACGTTGTAATACCAGTTTGCCACTTCTTTTCTTACGGCTACTTTGTTTTTAAAGAAATCCACATTTGTTTTTTCAAAAAACTTTTTGGCTGTTTTCAAACCGAAAATATATTCGCTTGAGAATAATAATTGAGATAGTTCCGCACCTACATTCATATTGTATCTGGTACCGAACTGAACTTCGATTTCTTCGCCGGGGTGTCCGAAAAATTCGCCCGGTATTAAACTTACGGGCCTTGCAATGTTGTCTTTATAAACCACCGAGCCGTTTAATTGAGGTAGTCCGTAAGCCTTGTTTTCCTTTACCCTTTGTTTTGCCGCTTCAATGTCTTTTTCCGACCTTTGAATGTCGTAATTATGCTCAATAGCATAGTTAACAGCCTCTTTTAGCGAGAATTTTAAGGTGTCTTGTGAAAACGCCTTAAATACCACCGTTAACAATATCAATGAAAGTATGTATTTTTTCATTTCCGTTTTTTTGCAAAAATAAATAAAATGTAACTAAGGAAACTAAAAAAGTAAAAAAAGTTTCCACGGTTTACTTGTGTTTTAATTGAGGAGATATTTCTAGATATTAATCGATAAAAATATCCGCTGCAATTCCGTCGGCAAACAATTTGCCTTGTTTTGTTAAAATGAACTTGTTGTTTTCCCTTAATACAAGGTTTTTATGAATATAAGGCGTAATATTTTTTAAAAAATGTTTTTTAAAATCTTTGCCGAAAACATTTTCGATATGTTCGGTGTCGCACCCCCACGACGTTCTTAGTGAGGTCATAATATACTCGTTAAATCGCTGTTCTTTGGTAAGGATTTCTTTTTCTTCAATTATTTTGTCAATAGTAACCGATTCGATATATTTTTTTACCGATGCAACATTCCATTGCCTTGAAAACCCGTTGAACGAATGTGCCGACGGACCCAAACCTATATAATGGTCGCCGAGCCAATAAATGCTGTTGTGTTTTGAATAAAATCCTTCTTTGGCGAAATTGGAGATTTCGTAATTGATAAAGCCTTTTTCCGAGGTTCTTTTTAGCAATATTTCAAAATGTTTGATACTTAATTCCTCGTCAACCTCTGCTCTTTTATTTCTTTTTATTTGAATTTGAAGTGCCGTATTAGGTTCAACGGTAAGACTATACGAACTTAAGTGAGGTATATTATAGGAAAAGAAAATATCGAGGTTTTTGTTCCATTTTTCAATTGAAAGTCCTGGAATGCCGTAAATAAGATCGATGGTAACATTATTGAATCCCGCATTTAAAATTGTTTCAACTGCTTTCCGGGCTTCATCACCCGAATGTATTCTATCGAGATATTTTAAATCGTCGTCAAAAAAACTTTGAACTCCGAGACTGAATCTGTTTACCGGAGTGTTGTTTTTCAAAGCAGTTAATTTTTCTTCGGAAACGTCGTCGGGGTTGGCTTCCAGGGTAATTTCGGGATTTGTGATAAGATTAAATGAATCTTCAAGCTTTTTAACAATGGTGTTAATTTCACCGGTTTTTAGTAATGAAGGGGTTCCGCCTCCAAAGTATATCGTATTTACTTTTTCGTTTTCCAAATACGATTTTCTGTTTTCTATTTCACGTAATAAAGCGTTAATAAATACGTCACGGTATTTTAAAGAGGCAACCGAGTAAAAGTTGCAATAATTGCATTTATGCTTGCAAAACGGTATGTGAATGTATATTCCTGCCATTATCAACAAATAATATATATGGCAAAATTCTTGTTTTTAATATTGAGAAGCAAAATAATTGTTGATTTTTAATGTTAATCTATATATTTGCTTTAAAATATTTTATAAATTTTTTGAAAAATAAAACCATATTGAAATGAGCAGTGAGCAGAAAATAGATGACGGCATGCCTAAGCATTCCAATAAATTAATGTATATTATTATCGTAATTTTAGCATTGGGGATAATAGGCCTGTCTATTAAGTTTTTGTCGGTTACCGAAGAGGTAAGAGAGTTAAGAGCCGAAAAGGAAGCTCAAAGAATAGAACTTCAAAAACAAGTGGATTCGTTACTAAACGAACACGAAAGGATAAAAAAAGAGTATGGCGAACTTTCTGATTCTTTGGCTGTAAAAGACAGTATTATTCAAGCAAATGCAAAAGAGATAAAAAAACTCTTGAATACAAAGTGGGAATATTACAAGGTGAAAAAGAAACTTGCCAGATTGCAAATAGTGGCCCAGACATATGTACGTCAGATGGACTCTCTTTATCGTGTAAACAAGGCTCTTACCGAAGAAAACTTTAAAATAAAAGAAGAGATAAAAATTGAAAAACAGAAAAACAAGCAACTTAGTATTATAAAGGAAAAGCTTAAAGAAAAAGTAGATAAAGCGACTATACTTCATGCTTACAATTTAAAAGCCGTGCCGGTTCATTTGAGAGGTGGCAAGAAGGAAAGACCTACCGATAAAGTGAAACGAGTTGACAGAATAAAAGTTTGTTTTACCGTAGGTAAGAACGATATTGTGGAACACGGCAAAAAAATATTGTACATAAGGATAGCAAGACCCGATAAAAAAATACTTGTGCGCAGCAGGACAAAAAAATATTCCTTTAATTATAAAGGAAACACACTTCAATACAGTATTAAAAAGGAAATTGACTATAAAGGCGAAAGTGTTGATGTATGTGTTCGTTACACAAAACGTCCTTCGGAAGAGCTGCAACCGGGTTTATATCATGTTGATATTTTTGAAGGAAACAACAATATCGGTCATACGACATTTACACTTAAATAATCGGTTTGAGAAAATTTTAAAAGCGGATTTGTAATTTTTATGAGTCCGCTTTTTTATGTATTCAATTCCCGGAGGGGAATTTTACGTATTTTTTTCGGTTATACAGGTATCTTTTTTATACGGTATCATGTATTAAAAATATCATTAAATCTTATTTTGTAGGTTGTAACCTACAAATATTTTATTTGCAGTATTGAGCAGATTATGTGAGAAATATTTACGTCTTTTAGCATAGATAAATTATCCCAAAACAGCCGATTTTTTAGTTGACGGTAAATACCTTTTTGAAATCGGTGGAAAAAACAAAACTCAAAAGCAGATTGCCGGAATGAAAAATGCTTATTTGGCAATTGATGATATTGAATACGGGCATAAAAACACTATTCCTTTATGGCTTTTCGGGTTTTTGTATTGATTCGGGAGTGTTACCGGTGTAATTATTAAAATTAAGATGTAAATTTTTCAAATCAATAAAAAAAGCCGCAGAAGTTCGCGGCTTTTTGAGGTACCGAGCGGATTCGAACCGCTGTAGCTGGTTTTGCAGACCAGAGCCTAGCCACTCGGCCACGGTACCTTGATTTTTAAGGGACTGCAAAATTACAAAAAATATATTTAAAGTCAATCAATTTGTTTTTTTAATTACCGATTTGAGTGATATATTGATATTATATTTTCAAATAAAAAGTATAGACCCACTTTTTAAATAAATAATTTACTTTTGACACTGAATTATGGAGCAACAGACATCAAAACAAAATAAACCGCACGATCAAGAGAAGGTAATGAGCTTTTGGGATCACCTTGAAGAGTTGAGGTGGCACATCTTACGCTCTATTATTGCTGTTTTTGTTTTGGCAATAATTGCCTTTTTGAACCGTAAGATAGTTTTTGATTATATAATTCTGGCTCCCAGTAATTCCGATTTTATTACCAACAGAATACTATGCAGATTGGGAGAGATATTAAGCATGCCCTCCATGTGTATTAAAAATCTCCATTTGCAAATAATAAATATTAACATGTCGGGGCAGTTCCTTACTCATCTGTATATTTCTACGGTTGCAGGTTTTATTTTGGCGTTTCCATATGTTTTGTATGAGTTGTGGAGATTTATTCAACCTGCTCTTTACGAAAAAGAACAGAAATACAGTAAAGGTGCCGTTATCATAAGTTCGTTACTTTTTTTATCGGGGGTACTTTTCAGTTATTTTTTAGTAGTACCGCTAACGGTAAATTTTTTGGGAAATTATCAGGTAAGTTCCCAAGTTTTGAATCAGGTTTCTCTAAACTCTTATATCAACACCGTTGTTTCGGTTACGTTCGGTGTGGGAGTTGCGTTTGAACTTCCCATAATAGTTTATTTTTTAGCCCGTTTGGGTTTAATTACGCCGGAGTTCTTAAAGAAAAACAGAAAATATATGTTTGTCATTCTACTTATATTGGCAGCCATTATAACTCCTCCCGATATGTTCAGTCAGATATTGGTTGTAATCCCTTTGACTTTATTGTATGAGTTAAGCATCAAAGTATCGAAAACGGCATATAAAAGATATCTTGAAAACGGAGAAGAATAATTAATTGTATATGAAAGTTTTCGTTACCGGTGCAAACGGACTTGTCGGAGCTAATCTTGTCAGAAAACTCCTGCAAAAAGGTTATGCCGTGAAAGCAATGGTCAGAAGTTCTTCCGAAGCACTTAAAGGCCTTGATGTTAAGGTGGTAAAAGGAGATATCCTGGATGAAAGGTTTCTTGAAAGTAATATAAAAGGCGTTGATGCCGTGTTTCATGCAGCAGCAAAAATATCAATTGGTAATACATCTTATGAAGAGCTTTACGAAACCAATGTTACAGGAACACAAAACGTTTATTATTCTGCTAAAATAAATGGTGTTGATAGATTTGTGTTTTTCAGTTCCATTCATGCTTACAGCGTAAGTGGTGTTGATTTTTGCGATGAAAACTGCCCGTTGGCTTTGGAATCCGGTTTTAATTATGAAAAAACCAAAGCAATAGCACAAAAGTGGCTTTTGGACAGAAAAGATAAAGGACCGGATATAATAATTTTAAATCCTACCGCATTAATAGGTCCTTATGATTTTAAACCCTCATTGACAGGGGAATTTATAATTAATGTTTTAAAAAGAAGACTTCCTGCCATTGTTAAAGGTGGATATAACTGGGTAGATGTTAGAGATGTTGTTGATGCTGCCGTTAAGGCCTTGCAAAATGGTAAAAAAGGAGAAAGTTATATTTTAAGCGGTGAATGGGTAAGTCTAAGCGAAATAATTGATAAAATCGAAAATATAACAAACGAAAAATATAAAATTATAACCGTTCCGTTGTGGCTTGCAAAAGCCGGTATTCCTTTTCTTAAAGTTTGGTCTGTTTTAAATAAAACGACACCGTTATACACACCGGAATCTTTAAAAATATTGAATACCGGCAGAAAAAGTATAAGTCATGAAAAAGCTTCAAAAGATCTCGGTTTTATGCCGGCACCTTTTGACAAAACGCTGAGCGACACCATAAGATGGTTTAAAGAAAACAATACGGTTTGAAAATGGATACAAACACTTATTACACATTACTTTATATATGGATTGGGATGGCCCTGGCGGTTTTTCCGGTACTGTTCAAAATTCCCGCACCTTACGGAAGGTACGTGTCAAAAGGTTGGGGTCCGCCGTTATCTCCTAAATCGGGCTGGATATTTATGGAGCTTCCGGTTATAATAGTTTTTTCATGGTTTTTTTTCACGGGAACGGCCGAAAAAACCATACCCGTGTGGATTATTTATCTGCTATTTATGATTCACTATTTTAACAGGACTTTTATTTTCCCTTTCAGGATAAAAAGCAAAAAAAAGAAAATACCTGTTTCCATTGTTTTTATGGCGCTGTTTTTCAATGTTGCCAACGGTTTTTTTAACGGATATTGGTTTGGTACTTTATCCGACGGGCGTTATCCCGATTCATGGTTGTATTCACCACAGTTTATAATAGGCTTTATACTTTTTTTAACGGGAATGTATATTAATATACGTTCGGATAACATACTTATTTCATTAAGGAAAGGGAAAACCAACGGATATTACATACCTAAAGGATTTCTTTTCAAATATGTATCTTCACCCAATCTGACGGGTGAAATTATAGAGTGGACAGGCTGGGCAATTATGGGATGGGCATTGGCACCTTTCTCTTTTGCAATATGGACTTTTGCAAATCTGGTACCAAGAGCTGTTGACCATCATAAATGGTACAACAACTATTTTGATGATTATCCTAAAAAAAGAAAAGCTGTTTTTCCCGGAATCTTATAATCGGTAATAATCACTAAATTTGAACCGGACAATAAAAAGACAATTAATTAATGATTAGAAATAAGTATTCTGTTTTTTCAATAATCCTAATAATTTTAGGTGTTATAAGTGTTGTATATTTTTATGCGGGGGCAAATAAAGATGAAGGCTACGGGGAAGAGCTTATTACCTCGGCTTCAAAACCCATAAAACAAAAGCTTGATATATTTTTATCCAACGTAAATAAATCTGTAAAATATTTTAATAACGAAATATCAAAAACCGGTAAAAAAGATATTATTCCTGCTAAAATAGATACGCTTGCATTGAACCTCTTAAAAAACAATAACGAAATAAAAGGTATTGTTCTTTTTTCTGACACTCTTCGCTATGTTTTTCTTAACGGAAACGGTTCTTTTGTTACAACTTTTGCCACTAAAAGCGATACTCTTCTTAACTGGAAACGTGTTGATGAAAATTTGAAAAAAGTAAGTGAATGGACTGATACCTATAATTTTTTCTTGAATAAGCGTAATGCTAAAATATTGGAAAATACTCCGTTGAAACAGGGTGAAGTTAAATGGGTAAAGTTAACCAGTGAAATTCCCGGCAGGAAAGATATTATCCTGGAAGTAAACCATCTTAAAACTTCTGGTAATTACAACATATATGTTGCCTATATTTTTCAAACCGACGAACTGTCAAAGTTCTTTTTGAATAAATTTTATTTAAAAAATCCGGTAATTTCATTTTTTACGGATAACGGAGAGGTATTTACTCCGATTGCAACAGACGATACAAACACCATAAAGGTTATAAAGAAAGTGGAAAACCGGGTGAAAGAGATTTTTAAAACCTGGAAAAACAATTATAACGGTTCACCGCATTCTTATTCATTCGAGCTTGATAACAAAATATTCTGGACAAGAGTGGATACCGTTAAAAATAGTACTGGTCTTAAAGCATTTGCTTTAACGGTATCGAAGAACAATTTAACGGGTTTTTACAGTAAGATTAAGAACGTTTACCTTTATCTCGGTATTTTACTGATAATCACAGGTTTGGTTATTATTTTAATTTTAACAACCAAAAAACGCTTGAAGAGATCTTCAAAAATCAAATTGCCTGAAAAACTCAATAAAAGCGAGATTTTAGATCTGATTAAACAAGGTGAATCCGAAAAAGTGGAATTCAAGTCTTCTTTACGTTACGATTACCGGCAAGAAAAAGAAAATAAATCGCTGGAAGATGTGATACTTAAAAGTATTGCTTCATTTTCAAACGCAAAAGGAGGAACCCTGTTTATAGGTGTAAAAGATGACGGTGAGATTTTAGGGCTGGAAAATGACTTTAACACTCTCAAAAAAAAGGATGTTGACTATTTTGAGTTACATTTGAGGAGCCTTATTAAAAATCAATTTGGAATTAACTTTTCCAATCATAATCTTATAATTCATTTCCCTGAGATTGACGGAAAGATTATAGCTGTTGTTCAAGTGGCTCCCGCATCAAAACCCGTATATTTGAAAGTTAAAAATAAGCAAGGGCAATGGGTTGAAAAGTTTTTTGTGCGAAGCGGAAACTCCTCGCAAGAAATAACCTCTTTGAAAGAATTGGAAGAGTATATTAAAAACCGTTTCGGAAAACAGATAATAATAAATTAAAAACAGATAATAATGAAAACATTTTTAAAAACACTTTTTTTAGCCGTGGTTTTTTTGATTACCACGGTATCGCAATCCAAAGCATGTACCAATTATATAGTAACGAAAGGAGCTTCGGCAGACGGTTCGGTGATGTTTTCTTACGCAGCCGATTCACATGTCCTTTACGGTGAGTTGTATCATTGGCCTGCCGCCGAATGGCCCGAAGGTTCCGAACTCGAAATTTACGACTGGGATACCGGTAAATATCTGGGTAAAATAAAACAAGCTCCCGAAACTTACAATGTTGTGGGAAATATGAATGAATATCAAGTGGGAATAGGTGAAACAACCTACGGTGGCCGTCCCGAACTTCATCACCAGGACGGTGCGATAATGGATTACGGCAGCTTGATATACATTGCTTTGCAAAGGTCTAAATCGGCTCGCGAAGCCATTAAGGTAATGACTCAACTTGTCGCCGAATACGGTTATTACAGCGAAGGAGAATCTTTTTCTATAATTGATAAAGACGAAGCATGGATAATGGAAATGATAGGAAAAGGTCAAGGTGAAAAAGGTGCAGTTTGGGTTGCTTTGAGAATTCCCGACGGATATGTTTCGGGACATGCAAACCAGGCAAGGATAACGACTTTTCCTAAAGCCGACGGTAAAAAATCAATAACCGATAAAGAGATTGACAAGATTTTTAACAAAGACGTGGAATGTGTTTATGCCCATGATGTTATTGATTTTGCACGTAAAAAAGGGTGGTATAAAGGAAAAGACAAGAACTTTTCTTTTTCCGACACTTACGCTCCCGTTGATTTCGGTGGTGCACGTTTTTGCGAAATCCGTGTTTGGACAATGTTCAATAAAGTTAAAAAAGGGATGGACAAATATTGGGATTATGTAAAAGGAGATGTTAAACACGACAAAAAAGGATATGCTACCAACAGAATGCCTCTTTGGATTAAACCCGATCATAAAATCACCCTTGCCGAAATGATGGATTTTATGAGAGACCATCTTGAAGGTACGGAGTTGGATATGAGTAAAGATGTAGGTGCAGGTCCTTTTCATGTGCCTTACCGCTGGCGTCCGTTAACATGGAAAGTTGACGGTGTAACTTATTGTAACGAAAGAGCTACCGCAACACAGCAAACCGGATTTTCGTTTGTGGCACAAGCCCGGGGCTGGCGTCCTCAAAAAATAGCCGGAATTATATGGTGGGGTGTTGACGATGCTTCCGGAACCGTTTACATGCCTATGTACACATGCATTACCGAAACTCCCGAAAACTTTAAAGCAGGTAACGGTTCGATAACGGAATGGTCCGAAACTTCGGGTTTTTGGCTTTTCAATCAGGTTGAAAATTTTGCTTACTCACGATATGATGTCATACATCCCGAAATAGATTCGTTACAACACAAGTTGGAAAAAGATTTCAGGGATTTAGTTCCGGCTGTGGATAAAGGTGCAGATGAACTATATGCCGTAAATCCTGAAAAAGCCGTTGATTATCTTACCAAATTCAGTTGTTGGGCAGGTGACTTTACTTTTAAAACATGGAAAGATTTTTATCATTATCTTTTCATAAAATATAGCGATGGAAATATAAAAACCCCGAGAAAAAAACCGGAAGGATACAAATATGTTACACCCGATTTAAAACAACCGGGTTACGGTGAAGATTGGTACAGACTGATAATAGAAAAAACAGGAGATAAATTCAAAGTAAAATAAAAACTACAGCTATGAAAAACAGGAGAAATTTTTTAAAAACAAGTGCTTTGCTTGCAGCCGGCGTTGCTGTTGCAGGCAAACTGAAAGCCGGTGAAAAACATGACGATTTGAATTTGCCGGGACTTATTTACACGGAAAAACATCAAGGCAAGTGGCAAAATAAAGCGGGAAGTCATGTGCCGCAAGTAAAAATTAACGGTAATAAAGTTAGTTTGGTAACAAATCACGGTATGAGTGAAAAACATTACATCGTGCGACATACCCTTGTTGATGCCACGGGGAATGTAATTGGTGCCAAAACATTTTACCCTGTCGATGAACCCAAATCGGAATTTGAACTGCCGGCAGGATATAAAGGCAAACTTTATGCTACAAGCTTTTGCAATAAACACGATTTTTGGGTAAACGAATTTGAAGTGTAATTTAATTTTAACTCCCGGTTTCACCAATGGTCGGAAAAAAACTTTCGGTTGTTATAGCAGCTTATAACGAAGAAAAAACCATAAAGGCAATATTGGAAAAATTAATCTCCGTTGAGTTGATGCCGGGGTTTTCAATGGAGATTATAGTTGTTAATGACTGTTCGACTGACGGAACGGAAAAAGAGGTTAAAGAGTTTATCAACGGGCACAAAAGCAGTGATATAAAATATTTTGCCCAACCTGTAAACATGGGTAAAGGCGCCGCTTTAAGAAAAGGATTTGAAGAAGCCACCGGCGATTATATTGTAATTCAAGATGCCGATACCGAGTATGATCCCGAGGAATTTAACAAACTTTTAAAACCCGTTGACGCCGGATTTGCCGATGTTGTTTACGGCTCCCGTTTTATGGGAGGTTCACCTCACCGCATATTGTTCTTTTGGCATTCCGTAGGCAACAAGTTGCTTACTACGTTGTCAAACGCCTTTACCAACCTCAATTTAACGGATATGGAGACGTGTTACAAGCTCTTTGATGCCAAAATGTTAAAGAGTTTACATTTGAAAGAAAACCGGTTCGGCTTTGAACCCGAAGTAACGGCTAAAATAGCGCGTGTTCCCGGAGTAAGAATTTACGAAGTCGGAATTTCATATTACGGCAGAACATACGAAGAAGGGAAAAAAATTAACTGGAAAGACGGTTTCAGAGCGATTTATTGCATATTAAAGTATAATATCTTCGATAGAAAAACTTTTAAAAACGGTAAGGTCAAATCTTAAAATTACCTAATTATAAAAGTATTCTTGCATTTTCTATATTTTTGCCTACGTATAGCAAAAACGCAAAAATCTCTCTGTTATGAAAATTAAAATTGTAAACCGTTCCGGAAATCCGTTACCGAAATATGAAACGGAAGCTTCGGCGGGAATGGATTTGAGGGCTTACCTTGAAAAGCCTGTTGTTTTGCAACCGTTGGAACGGACTTTAATACCGACAGGACTTTATATGGAATTACCCGTAGGCTATGAAGCGCAGGTACGACCCAGAAGCGGACTTGCAATAAAACACGGTATAGGCGTTTTAAACTCACCCGGAACCATTGATGCCGACTACCGCGGAGAGATAAAAATAATTTTAATCAACTTGTCGAATGAAGCTTTTACAATCAATAATGGCGACAGGATAGCACAAATGGTTATTGCCTCACATGTTCAGGCTGAAGTTGAAGAAGTGGAAGTTTTGACCGAAACCGAACGCGGCGCCGGAGGTTTCGGACATACCGGAAAATAAAAAGAACATATATGAAATTCAAGATATCATTTCTCATTGTTTTAACAACCCTTTTATTTTATTCTTGCGGTACTTTAAAAAAAACGGCTTCAAAAAAAAATGTTAAAAAGCTAACTCAAGAAGAAAAGTTTAAAGAAGCTGATTATTTTGCTCAATCGGCAATAAAAAGAATAACCGGCGATCCGGTGAAATCGGGTGAAATGCTTGATAAAGCTCTTGAAATCGACCCCTATGATCCGGCGGCACTTTATGAAAAATCAAGATTGTTGGCAGCTACGGGAAAATATGGCGAAGCCTATGAGATGGCAAAAAAATCCGTAGAAATAGATTCTGCAAACAAATGGTATAAAGTAAATTATGCAAATCTTGCCAAGCGTGTTGAAAAATATGACGAATACATTAAAACATATAAAGAACTTGTAAAAAAATACCCCGAAAATTTGGATTTTCTTTCCGAATTGGCTTTTGCATATTACTACACCGGTGATTATGAAAATGCCGTTAAAGAGTATAAAAAAATTGAAGAACAAATAGGAATAAACGAAGCCATTGTTAACCAAATAGTAAGGTTATACGGCAAACTGGGTGAAAAAGACAAAGCTGTTGAGGAATACGAAAAACTGATAAAGACAGATCCTGAAAACACTCATTATTATGCTGTTTTAGCTGAATTTTGTGTAAAAAACAATATGCCGGAAAAAGCTCTTTGGGCTTATAAAAAAATAGAAAAAATAAATCCCGACGATCCGTATGTTCACATTTCCCTTTCGGATTTTTATCGTAAACAAGGTGATACTCTTAAATCTTTTGAGGAACTGAAAAAAGGTATGATGAACAAGGATATGGACTTGGGTACCAAAATTCAACTTTTAGTAGGTTATTATCCTGGAGACCTTACCGGTGAGCAGCAAAAACAAGCCCTGGAACTGGCGAAAATATTGATGAGTGTACATCCGGACGATCCGAGGTCAAAATCTTTATACGGTTCCTTGTTGTATCAAACTGAGAAATATGAAGAGGCAAGAAAAATATTGAAGGAGGTTTTAGCAGTTGATTCCACTAATTATGCATTGTGGGAACAACTTTTATTCAGCGATTACGATTTAAAAGATTATAAGGAACTGGTAAAAACGGCCGACAGGGTTATAAATCTGTTCCCTAGCCAACCGCTACCTTACCTGTTACAAGGATTGGGCTATTATATGCTTAAAGATTATAAAAAAGCCATAAAAGTTCTTGAAACGGGAAAAGATTTTGTGGTTGGTAAAAACGAATTGTTAAGTGAATTTTACAGCTATCTCGGTGAGTTGTATTATCAACTTAAAGATTATGATAAAAGTTTCAGCTCATACGACAAGGCGCTTGAAGCCAACCCCGATAATTCAATGGTGCTTAATAATTACGCTTATTATCTCTCATTGATGAAAAAGGATTTGGATAAAGCCGCCGAAATGGCTAAAAGAGCTGTAAATCTTGACCAGGGAAATTACAATAATATCGATACTTATGCGTGGGTTCTATTTCAGCAAGGTAAGTATAAAGAAGCTGAAAAGTGGCAAAAAATCGCTTTGAAAAAGGGAGGGTATGATAGCGGGGTAATACTTGAGCATTACGGCGATATACTTTTTATGTTGGGAGATGTTGATAAAGCGGTTCAATATTGGAAAAAAGCTTTGACACATAAAGAACATTCCAAAGTCCTTGAAAAGAAAATTAAAAACAGAAAATATTATGAAGAAAAGAATTGATATAAGGATAGTTTGGTTGCTGCCTCTGCTTTTCTTCGCTATTTTTTTTACATCTTGTAAAACAACACGGAAGAGTACGGTAAAAAAAACCTTGAAAAGGCACGGTTTTGAATTCTTAAAACAAAAGATGGATTCAAACGAATTGGATTTCGATTATTTAACGGCGAAACTTCGTTTGAAATATGATAACGGTAAATCTTCTACTAATTTAAGTGCCCAACTGAGAATAAAAAAAGACAGTATTATTTGGATTTCTTTTTCGCCGGCGATGGGAATAGAAGCTGCACGTGTTGAGTTAACCCGGGATTCCGTAAAATTCATAAACAGGTTGAATAAAACATATATTGCCGATGAATACGGGATGTTGGACACACTTATCAACTCCTCCGTTGATTATTTTATAATACAATCCATGATAATCGGAAGTGAGGTGCCCGGTTATAAACTTTACAAATACAAAGTTAGAGATGCCGGTGATTATTATCTTCTTGTGATGGAGAAAAAAAGAAAACGGGAAAAAGAGATAAAAAACGGTAATAAAAACAATGAAATTCTTGTGGAAAAAATTTGGTTAACCCCCGATACTTACCGGTTAAAAAAATTGGAACTTCATGAACTTGATAAAAAAGAGAAAAAATTAACGGTTGAGTATGATGATTACAGAAGTGTTAACGGACAGTTGTTTCCTTATAAATTACATATTAAAATAAAGTCGGAAAAGTCAATAAAAATTGATGTAAGTTACAGCAGGGTTCAATTTGTTGATAAATTAAGTTTCCCTTTTCGTATTTCGTCAAAATATAAAAAAGCATTTTAATAAATGATAAACGGGGCAGTAAAACAAAAGAAGCATTCACTTGTTTTGATATCGGTTTTGATATTGTCCTTTTTATTTTCCACCGGTAACGGTTTTGCCCAGTCCAAATCAGAAAAACTTAAGTTAAAAAGGCAAAAACTTGAAAAAGAGATTGCTTATACCAACAAACTACTTAAAGAAGTTAGAAAAAACAAAAAAAATACTCTTTACGAACTTCAGCTGCTGCAAAACAAGATTGCACAACGAAACGAGCTTATAGCAACTTTAAAAAAAGAAATTGCAAATCTGAACAAGCAAATTTCCACAAAGCGCAGTGATATCAACGTTATGGATGATAATCTGGAACAGTTGAAAAAAGACTATGCTAAGATTTTGCTCTTTTTATCAAAACACAATAATAATTTGGATAAGCTCGTATTCATTTTTTCCGCCGAAGATCTTAATCAGGCTTACCAGCGGTTGAGGTATATGAACGAGATGATGAATTACATAAAACGCCAGTCGGATACCATTGTCAATTATGAAAATTTACGGAAAGAAGAATTACAAAACCTTACAAAACAAAAGGAAGAAAAAAACAAACTTTTAAAAAAAGAAAGCGAACAGCTTGAAAAGATAGAACAAAACCTTAAAGAAAAAGACAGGATTAAAAATATTCTTGCCAAAAAAGAGCGTCAACTTAAAACAAGAATTCGGCAAAAACAAAAAGAGGCGTCAAAATTAAATAAGGAAATAGAAAGAACCATTGCAAAGGAAATAGCTGCTGCGAAAGCAAAAGAAAAACATGGCGGTTCGAAAACGGAGACTATTACGTACAGCGGTAATTTTTACAAGGAAAAAGGTAAGTTGCCTTGGCCGGTGGATAACGGTTTTATATCTCAACATTTCGGTTCACATCCTCACCCTGTTTTAAAACATGTTACCATAAACAATAACGGTATCGATATAGCAACTTCCAAAGGTAGTGTTGCAAAAGCGGTATTCGGAGGTAAAGTTGTTGGTGTTGCCCAAATCTCCAATTCAAATAATGCCGTTATCGTTAAACACGGCAATTGGTTTACCGTTTATTCAAATCTTGAACAGGTTTATGTAAAAAGAGGCGATAATGTAAATATGGGAACGCCTATCGGTAAAATTCATACCAACATAAAAGGAAAAACCGAGCTGCATTTTGAAGTTTGGTACGGAAAGAAAAAACAAAATCCCGAATATTGGATTAAACGGAAATAACTGGTATAAATCATTATTATAAATTATAAAAGCAATATATTTTTCAATAATTCATGCTGAAGTGACCATTTCAAAAGACAATGCTTAATTTTGGGATAACGCGGGCGGGTTTCCAAAACAGTGGGACGGTGTGGGTGTGAATTATAAAAGGTTTACAGCTACGAGAAAAAGCGCTTGCGTTTCGGCTTCAAACATTTAGGTTGGGCAATTTAAGGGTAGGCGTTTGAATGCGATTCTTTTACCGTAGAT
>WFZS01000147.1 GCA_015489465.1 Bacteroidales bacterium
TCCGACTTTACTACCTTATGCGCCGGTTTGTCACGCTGAGTGATGCGACCCAAAGGGAGCATCGTATCGAAGCGTGTGTGCGGTGGATGAGTGGGTGATTGGTTGATTGAATGTTTGATTGGAAAGTCGGGGTCATTGTTACTCGTGAACAACGCTAACTGTTAGTTCATACTATAGGTTGACATAAAGTTTGGTTAATAACTTTCATAAATTTGAAAATTATGAAGAAATCAAACAAAGGTCACAGGACATTTAGTACAGCCTTTAAAAAGGAGAAAGTAGAGTTATTAGATGAAGGTAAAATTAGCGTAAAAGAGCTAAGCAGAATTTATGAAGTAAGCGAAACAGCAATTTATAAATGGAGGAAAAAATACTCAAAGTATGGGCCAACAGAGCACATAGTAGTAGAAAAAATCAGTGAAGAGAAGAAAAATGCAGAGCTTTTAAAACGTATTGCTGAATTAGAACGCATTATAGGGCGGAAACAGATGGAGATAGATTACTATAAAACAACATTAGAAGTAATCGGAGAATCAGCGGGAGAGGATTTTAAAAAAAAGTAAAAACCCAGGTAATGATTAAAATGCGCACACAAGGATATAGCTTAACAAGTCTCTGTACTTATGTAGGGATAAGCCGGCAAGCTTATTATAAGCAAATATCAAAACAAGATGAGAAAGAGCAGCTATATCAAGAATTAGAACAAGTTGTAATAACGAACAGGTCGGTAAAATCACGAGCCGGCTTACGCTGTATATATTACAAAGAGAACCTGTCAACATTACTTGGGGTGAATCAGTTTGAGCAACAGATGAGTGTTTTAGGATATGCTTTAAAACCCTATCGTTCACGTTTTAAGACGACCGATTCAAGAGGTCATCATTACAAGTTTAACAATCTCATATCGGGTCTTAATCTACAAAGAGAAAACCATGTAATTGTAGGAGATATTACCTATTATCAGAATGCAGGAAAGCTATATTACATATTTCAGTTTCGAGATTATTACACAATGGAAATCAAAGGTTTATTAGGGAGTTTAACTATGGAAGGCATTAATGCAGAAAAATGCTTGAGGCAAGTTTTTAATTATAACGGTCAACGCAAATATGATTATAAACTCATATTACATACCGACAAGGGTGCTCAGTATAGGAGTTATAAATTTCAGCATATGCTCCGACAAGCTCAAATACAACCAAGCCATGCAGATAATTGTTTTGAAAATGGATTGTCGGAAAGAACCAATGGGATATTAAAAAATGAATACCTGGTGGATTATGACATACAAAGTGTTAGTCAATTAAACAGTGTTCTAAAGGAAATAAAATATCAAATAAATGAGCAATGGCCATCAAAAGTTTTGGGATATAAAACCCCCAAACAATTTGCAAAATGGACTCGGGAACTTAAAGAAGCTGACAGACCAATAAGAACAGTAAAAACAGTTAAGTAAATTAAGATGGGTTTTTTAAGGCATTTACAACCGAAAATGTTTGTATCTTTAAACCGAAAAAGGGGAGAACAAGAATCCTCCCCTCATTCAACTTTTTCAGTTGGCAAAGCTATTCCTTGATGAGTTGCTCCCCAGCAGTGCCCATCTCCGCTTCACTTTGCAAAACAAATGTAAATTAACTTTAGTGAAAAGATAAAAAATGTTATTAACAGAAAGTTGAAAAAACCAAACTTTGTGTCAACCATATTTATGAATCGACATTTGAACAACATTAAACCCCAAACTCCGAACGCCGAATATCGATTTAAGATTTAAGATTAAGCGAAGTTGTGTTTTTGTGACGTTATGACGTGTGATCTTCTGCAGCGGCTTGTCACGGTGAGTGATGCGACCTTTAGGAGCATCTTATCGAACCGTGCGTGCGGAGGCTTCCCCTGCCATGGTTCGACAAGCTCACCATGACTGCCTCTCCCGCCCTGATACAACGTCATTTAATGATTGTTGAAAATTTTTTTCCTATCCTTCAATATGACACAAACCCGCGCGCCCGCAAAAACCATTAACGATTAACTTTTCCGACCTTCCGACCTTTGACTTTTCCGACCATTTTACCTTCATACTTTTAGACCCTTCGACTCTATTCCACCCAAAACGTTTGCGAAAGTCTGTTTTTAAAACTTATAATGCCGTAACGTTGGGCGTAATATACGGTTTTGATATCATCTGTTGAAAGAGAATCGTAAAAATCAATTTTTAAAACATTATAATATGTTATGCCGTTAATTTCGTATGATTCCAACAATTCCGATTTCCCGTTACCTTCATAAATCCTGTTGTTTAAAATATCATACTTGACGCTTTTGGTTTTCGGGTCTTGATTGCCTTCGTAAAAATATCCGGTTATCATAAATTCCATATTGAAGCCGGGCCATTCTTCATATTCGTTTTCAATATAACAACCGGTATTTAACATAACCGTAAAATTAAAAGGCATCATCGAGGTATTAAACTGAACGGAATAAGAAAAAGATCCGTAACTGTTGCCGCAGTCATCTTCGGTACTGTTTTCAAAATAATTGGAATCGGCTCCTGTTAATATAAGAGTTTGCTTAAACCCCTTGTCGTCTGTTAATACCCTGTTACCGATGGTATCGTCAACAATCCATTGTTTGGCTTCTTTTGTTAATCTATCCGATTTTGTAATATCAATACAATTGTTCTGCGTACACGAAACAAAGAAGACAACAACAGTCAAAAACAGCATTTTATTGAAGTTGAATATCGTAAGTTTCATCGTCTGTAAATTTTATCTGCAAAATTCCGAAAGTTTTATTATAGAGTATCTGCTTTGGTATTATTACATTTTCGTCGTTAACACTTGTTTCTATCTTATACACTTTCGTGAAAGGTGCGTTTAATATGTAAGCGGTATCCAAATCAGGTTCTTTTGTGATGTCGAAATTAAAATATGTGTTATTTATCTTTATTGACATTATAGGGTTAAAATCAACCGGTGTAACCTGTAATGAAACGTATAACCGTGGTATATTACTTGACAATTCCGCAGTTTTAAATTCGTAACTATAATAATTCTCGTTACAATGTTCCGAAACCGTTCCGGTTTCAAACATCCCTGCCGACATCACATCGCAAGAAAATGTTTTTGAGTTCCCCGAATATAAAAACGTTATGTTTTGACCTTTTTCGTAAGGAATAAATGATTTCTCAAAGTCACTTAATTCATATCTGCCTATTTCTTCCGATTTGTTGCAGCACGATTGTAACGAAAATATTACCAAAATTAATAATGTAAATAGTACTAATTGTTTTTTCAAGATTGTATATATTTTTAAAACAATGATAAATGTTTACAAAAGCAAATAAACAACAAATATCTAAACAGAAATAAAAGAATCCGCTGCTATACAAATCTTTTTAATATTGCTTTTACCGAACCTGAATATCCGCCGCCGAATAGATTAACATGAACCATCAAAGGGTATAAATTGCAAATTTCCAATCTCTCTTCCCAACCTTTTTCAAGAGGATATTTTTTGTTGTAATGGTAATAAAATTCATTATCAAAACCACCGAATAAGCGGGTCATACCCAAATCCATTTCACGGTGTCCGTAATATACCGCAGGGTCTATAAGCACCGGATTACCCTTTTCATTTGTCATGTAATTTCCTCCCCAAAGGTCACCGTGAAGAAGTGCCGGAGGTTCATCGGGAAATATTCTATCGATTTTAGAAAATAAATTATCGAAAAGTTTTACAAATGATTTGTCTATTTCGCCGCTGTTTAAAGCTAATTTAATCTGAGGTTCAAGACGTTCCAGCACGAAAAAATCTTCCCAACGCCGGTGCTGTTTATTACTTTGCGGTAAGGAACCTATATAATTATCGTGGTCCAAACCGAACATATCCGACGAATTTTTGTGCAACAGTGCCAACTTGGTACCGAAGTCTTCCCAAAAACCGTTCTTTTTATGCGAAGAATTTATATAGTTCAAAACCAGAAAAGCAGTGTCGCCTGTTTCTCCCCATAGTAAAGGTTCAGGAACATCAATAACATTTGCCGAGTCCAAAATTTTTAATCCTTTGGCTTCCTTTTCGAACATTCCGGGAAACTTTCCGGCACTGTTCATTTTTACGAAAAAATCACCTTTGTTTGTTTTAATCATCCTCGTGTCGTTGATGGATCCTCCTCCAACGTAATGCGATGAGATGATTTTTATGTGTGTTTTAAATTTTTCCGATAAGGCGGTTTCTATGGCTTTTTTCCAGCTCATCTTTTAAAAGATTAGATTTCAATTTATACAAATATACCTCATTAACCCACAAATAATACCTTTGTCAAAATTAAAATATTACAATGAGAAGTTTTGCAAGTGACAACTGGTCGGGGGTTTGTCCCGAGATAATGGAAGTTTTAAACGAGGTTAATAAAGACCACAATCCGGCTTACGGTGAATTAAACGATGAAATAACGGAATCTGCAATTGCAAAGTTCAAAGAAATGTTCGGGGAAAATACTAAGGTGTTTTTTGTTTATAACGGTACTGCTGCAAATGTATTGGGTATTCACCATTTGATAAAATCTTATCATGCCGTTGTGGCGGCACACTCCTCACATATAAATGAAGATGAGTGCGGTGCTCCGGAGAAAATCAGCGGAAGTAAAATATATACTGTTGATACATTTTCCGGCAAAATAACTCCCGATGATGTAAAACCTTTTTTGAAAAGTTTGGGTTTTCAGCATCATTCCCAACCGAAGCTCATTTCCATATCGCAAGTAACCGAGAAAGGGACCGTTTATGATGTTACGGAAATAAAGGAGTTGGCTGATTTTGCTCATGCCAACGGTATGTTTCTGCATGTTGACGGTGCCAGAATAGCCAATGCTGCGGTTTCTTTGGGCGTGGATTTTAAAACTATGATAACGGATACGGGTGTTGATGTTTTATCTTTCGGAGGAACAAAAAACGGTTTGATGTTCGGTGAGGCTGTGGTGTTCCCTGACGGAGCCAAAGCCCGGGATTTTGAATATTTACGTAAGCAAAATATGCAACTCCATTCAAAAATGAGATACATTGCCGCGCAATTTGACAGGTACTTAACCGGCGGTTTGTGGAAAAAGAATGCTTCTCAAGCCAATAATGCAGCAAAATTACTGGAAAGCCAACTTAAAAAGACGGGTTTTGTGAAAATCACCCGGGAAGTGCGTGCTAACGGTGTTTTTGCAATTCTTCCGGCAGAAATTATAGAAAAACTAAGAGAAAAATATTATTTCCATATTTGGGATTCCTCAACACATGAAGTTAGGCTGATGTGTTCGTGGGATACCACTGAAGAAGATATTAACGGGTTTATTTCGCTTTTGAGAATGCTTGTTCCTTAAAGAAATGCTTCAACTAATTTTATATCTTCCGGATAAGTTATTTTAATATTTTTTCTGTCACCTTCGAACAAATGAATCTTAAAACCTGCTTTTTCCAAAACCGTTGCATCATCGGTAAATAGCCGGTTTATGCTTTTGTAAGCGTTTTTTATAAGTTCCGATTTAAAAAACTGCGGTGTTTGAATTAATTTTAATTTCTCCCTGTTAACACTCCTGTTGAGTTTTCCGTCAACTTCTCTTACCGATTCCGTAATATCGATAAAAGGTATGGCCGAGCCGTGTTTTTCGGCATGTTCAAAACCTTTTGCAATAAGGTTTCTGCTCACCCAAGGTCGCGCGGCATCGTGTATTGCAACCAAAGAAAGATCAGGTATTGTTTCAAGTCCGTTTTTTACGGATTCCGTGCGTGTTTTACCACCTTTGATAATATAGAATTCTTTTTCCGGAAAATATTTTAAAAGGTTTTCTTTTAATCCGGTTTCAAATTCTTTATCAATAACAACGGTTACTTTGATATCGGCTTTATACTTAAAAAAAGCGGTTAAAGCGTGAATGATAACGGGTTTATCTTTAACCGTAATGAATTGTTTCGGTATGTTGCCACCGAAACGTTCACCTTTTCCCGCTGCCGTTATCAAAAGAAATTTTCTCATAAAACAAAAAAGCCAAGCCTTATTAAGCTTGGCTAAATTTATTCAATTTATAAAATTAGTCCACTATCAACATGGCATCGCCGTAAGTAAAAAATTTGTAACCTTCCTTTATTGCCATTTTGTAAATATCCAACAGCCAATCATGTCCTACGTAAGCCGCAACCATCATCATCATTGGTGACATCGGCAGGTGGAAATTGGTAACAAAAGCGTTGGCAACTTTAAACTCGTAAGGAGGAAATATAAATTTATTTGTCCATCCTTTGTAAGGTTTAATAAATCCCGTTATTGAAACAGCAGTTTCCAAAGCTTTCATAACAGTTGTTCCTACAGCACAAATATTTTTTCCGTTTTTTATGGCTTCGTTTACAATTTTTGTTGTTTCAACAGGAACATTCATTTCCTCCGAATCGACTTTGTGTTTTGTTAAATCTTCCACTTCAATGGGTCTGAAATTTCCTAAACCGGTATGAAGAGTTATCTCGGCAAAATTTATGCCTTTTATTTCAAGTCTTTTTAACAATTCTCTGGAAAAATGCAATCCTGCCGTCGGAGCTGCAACAGCACCTTCATGTTTTGCAAAAATCGTTTGATAACGTTCTTCGTCTTCGGGTTCAACGGGACGGTCATGAATTTTCGGAAGAGGGGTTTCACCAAGGTTTTGTAGAGTTTTTTTAAACTCTTCGTAAGAGCCGTCAAACAAAAATCTTAACGTTCTTCCTCTGGATGTTGTATTGTCAATAACTTCGGCAACAAGTTCATCATTTTCTCCGAAATAAAGTTTGTTTCCGATTCTTATTTTTCTGGCCGGATCAACCAAAACGTCCCAAAGTCTGCTTTCACGATTTAACTCACGCAAAAGAAACACTTCTATTTTTGCCCCCGTTTTTTCTTTCTCGCCGTATAATCTTGCGGGAAAAACTTTCGTGTTATTAAGCACAAAAACATCACCGTCATCAAAATAATCGATAATATCTTTGAAAACCTTGTGTTCTATTTCTTTTGATTTGCGGTGAACAACCATTAATCTCGATTCGTCTCTGTTTTTGGGAGGATATTTTGCGATGGCTTCTTTTGGTAAGTCGAAATTAAATTGAGAAAGTTTCATTTATTTTTATATTTTATTTATAATCTATTGACATACACTTAGATACACTCTGTTGTGATGCCGGTTTAAAAAGGGCTGCAAAGGTACAAAAAAATACCCCCTTTGTCAAGTAAAAAGGTATAAATCAGTATTCTGGAATTTTTACGTTTATTATGGGTACAAAAAAAGCATTGTCACTATAAAAATAAGATATAATGACAATGCTTAAATTTCAGTTTATAATATCAAATTATAATGTTTTATAAAAAATGACGAATATGATTTAATAGTTATGTTATTCGTCCAAATCTTCTTTTTTCAAATTGTATATTCTCTTGGCTCCGTAAGCTAAACTCAAGCCGGCAAATATCAAAACACCGGAACCAATGGGAGCGTTGCCTCCCAAAGGAGGTTCTCCGGTAGGTTCACCACCCGGATCACCGGGACCTCTTGTACCGTTTTCACCTACAGCTACAGCAAATAAGTTGGTTGTAGCAAGTACCATCACCACCATTAAAGTAATTATTGAGATTATCTTTTTCATCGTTTTTAATTTAAGTGAAATTTCAAATTTTGTTTATTTATTTTTTTAAGTTTCTTAAATAACTACTTTACAAAAACTTTTTTAGTTTCTACTTTTTTAATACCGGTTACCTTAACAATATAATATTTACTTCCGGGTAATGCCAGTTTTACTAATCCTTCCTTATCTTTTTCAACCGCAATTTTCTGTCCCATTATATTATAAATTTCCACATCGGCTTTTTCGTTTTCCGGAATTAAAATATTTACCATCCCTGTTGAACCGTAAACATAATAATGTGTTAAATCCGTAACTTCGTTATCATTTATTCCGGTAACACCGAATATAAGACTAAATCTGTTACTAATTTCATTATCATAGGTAAAGGTATAGTCGTTTTTTGTAAGGTTAACTTCCGCACCGGTTTGGTTATCTATCAGCCATACTTCGTTAATATTATTTATTTCCGTTGCACTTATCGTTAACTGTTCACCGTCTTTACCTTTAACATCCATTGGCACAATACCTGTTCCCAAAGGAAGTGTGTTTATTGACAAATAACCGTCGGATGTTGTAAATATCTGAGGATAATCAGTGTTAAAACTTAATAATTTACGTGCATCATATTGACTGTCGTATTCTTCTGTTGCTTCCGATTTAAATCTAACAACCGTTTCGTCGTTCAATGAACCGTCGGTTATATTTAAACGTAATAATTCCTGGTCGTTTTTATTATCGTATCCCTTTAACAGTCCGTTATTTTTTGAAACGCATATATCGGGTGTCATTTCCAGTGTTCCTGATGTACTTCCGTTATCTTTAACCTGAACGAAGAAACCTTGTCCGTAAGAGATATATCTGTTTCCTCCGTTTGTGCCAACGCCATCAACATACGAAACCCAATTTCCGTTGTTGTATGTGTAAATTGCATTTTCGAGATTGGTCTTTGTCCAACCTGAAGCGGCATCCCAGTCAATAGTAGATGTGAAAGGATTGCCCACGAAGTTATATCCGTAATCAGCTCCTGCCTGAGAACGCACAATATTGTCGGAAGTGGAAACCGTGCCCGAACGTATAGGTCCTACAAAATCAAAAACCTGGGTTGATGCACTTGCATCTATCCAAATCATCCAACCTTTTGCATCTCCCAGAGGAGTATTGAGATCCGTTATGTAAGTATATCCGTTTGTTGCTTCGTCATAGCTTTTTACCCAAACATTAGGAGAGCCGTTTTTGTATAATTTCATAGCTGTTTGACCTGAAACGGGAGTACTTATTCCGTGCCATTGACCTGACGTTACGGCTAATCTTGCCTTTGCTTTTCCGGAAGCGGTACCTCCTACGATTAACGAGCCTTGAGTGGAGCCGTTAGAATTATTAACTCTTACAATAACCGTGTCACTACCGGAATAATCCCAACACGATGCAAGATATCCGTAATTTAAAACGGGATTATTACCGGAGTTTGCTGTAACATTCATACTAATATCGGGAACTACTTGAGGATTCCAATTGGTTTTTTCGTACCATTTGTTAGAATTGTTTCCTCCTACCCAAGTAACATCAATATGGTGTTTTCCCGGTGTTAAAAGAGTGTCGCTAACTAAAGAAACAAGCCATTCGCCTGAATTCCATGTTGCAGAATGTGTTGTAACATTTCTTTTACGAACAGCATGTCCGTCTTTATATTCCCAATCTTTACCCGTTCCGTCCTCATCCATAACACCGTAAGCATCTATCAGGGTTCCCGTTGTATTATCACCACCGTAATAAAGGAAATAACCGTCGTCACCGTTTCCGGTAATAATACCGCTTGTTTGATCCGGATTGAACCCGAAGTTACTGTTGAAGTCAGATTGATTCTTGGCAATTACAAAAACATCACCGGCGGCAATTGTTCCCGTTAATTGTACACTGCTGATATTTCCACCGTTTGCCTGGCGTGCAAGATACCAAGTATCGGTACTGAAATCTATTGTAGAACTACCTGAATTATAAAGCTCTACAAACCTTGAGTTGGTAACGCTTTTCGGATCGGCGACTTCTGAAATAATCAGATTAACATTTGCTTGAGCTGTTGTGGCATCGGTAGTGGGAACGGTACCATCGGTTTTATAATTAATATTCGTTCCCGAATTAGTGTAAGGATAAATGGTGAAATAATAATGAGTATTAGGATCGAGTCCGCTCCATGTATAAGCTTCATCACCATGGTTAACATTAACTTGACCTGTTCCGTCCGAAACATCCGTATCATCATTTTCGGGAACTCCATCGGTAGGAGCGGTGAAGCTACCAGTTCTGTTTATCATTAATAAAAATCCGTCGGCAGCTACTGCACCGTCATTATCATTCCAAGTTAAAGGTATTGAAACCGGTGTAGGCGTTCCTGCCGTAAAATTGGCAACGTGATTCGAAGGTTCGGGTTTTATGTTACTTGCCCAACTTTCAAAATCGCTGTTTGTTACCGGAACAATTGTTCCCGAAGGTGATTCGAAAGTAAGATCGTCAACGTAAATTATACCTCCGGGTACAAATGCTTTTGCATCGGTACTGAAAAATTTCGGTATAACTTTGGCGGTTGCAGCATCTGCCGGAACCGTTCCTTGCTTTTGTATTTTATTAAAGTTGCCGTCCATTGGAGACGAACCGGTTGATAAGGTTGATACGTAACCTCCGCTTGAATTGTAAAAGTTAACTGTTAATTTGGCATAAACATGAGCATCGGGATATGTTTTAAAATAACCGTAAAATTTTACAGTATTGCCCGGTGTAACCGTTATTGCACTTGAAAATAATTTACAATTATTGGCAGTAGTTGAGTTTACGATAACTTTACAAGAGTAAGTGCCTTGTTCTTCATTACCGGGTGCAGCCTCTTTGTATGTTTGAATATCGGGACCTGTAGTCCAACCTGTAGGAACTTCGGGATTGTCGTCCAGTGTTGTGGCTGCCGTTGTAACACCGTTGGAGTATTCACTTCCATCGTATGACCATGCCTTGTAATTATAAACGGTATATTTGGAGAGACCCGAGTGTGTTACCGTGGTGTCGCTACCGTAATACACAACGGTTCCTCCTCCCGGAATGGCATCTCCGGCGGAATATGTCGTACCGTTAGCAGGTGTACCGAAAGTACCATCCGTGCTATAAGCAACAAGTACATTGTCATTATTAGCGTTTTTACTCCATCCTACATATAAATCACTAATTGTGGAATGCGATACACCAAACTCCGTAGGATCTTCCACTGAAGAAGGCCATAATTCCAAATCTCCGTTTGTTACCGTAAGTTGTGTACCTGTAGGTGATTCGAATGTAAGGTCGTCGATGTATTGGATTTCCCCGGGAGAAAATCCGCTTTGGTCATAAAACCTTATATCCAATGTAACTGAAGTAACACCCGAAGGAACCGTGCCGCTTTGGGTCAATTCGGTCCATGTGGTAGCCCCTGCATTAGTAAAATTTCCCCATGTTTTATTTCCGTTACTCCATTTCAGTACTATTCTCGCTTTAACATGGTCGCTGGTTTTGTACCAGAACTTAGCAGTGTATGTATTTCCGGCAGTAACAGGAATATTTGTAAGGTTGTCAAAATCACAAATACCTTGGTTTCCTGTATTTACTGCAATTTTTGCACAATAGTTACCCCCGTGCGGATTTGTAGATTCCTGATAAACATCGATGCCCGAATCATCAGACCAGTTTATAGGAACCGTCTGTCCATATCCGAAAGGAATAATGAACAAGCTAATAATAAAAAGTTTAAACTTTTTCATGTTTATTTAAATTTAATAAATCTTCTAAAGGAATTTCGCCAAAGGTATGCATTTTTGAGTTTTCAACAATGTAACATTTTAAAAATCTTTGCTTTTGACGGGCATTTGACAATGTTTTAGCTTTTTTGGAAATAGCAAACCTTGGTTTATCACAAAAAATAATAATATGAACATTTAAGGGAAATCATGTTTTTTAAATTATATTTTACAACTCAAATACAGGCTTTTAAACCTTTACCTTTCTTTGTTTATACACCTATCCCGTTTTAATAATTTTATGCATTTACCAGCCTTAAATTGGTCTTTAATGAAATAATTGTATTTTTAGCAAAATTAACTTATGAAATACATTTTAAGAATAGCGGTTGTAATACTTTTTGCATCAGGTCTTTTTTCATGTTCGGAATGTATTAAAGGAAAAGGGCATCCGGTTTCGGAGACCAGGAAAATTGGTGATTTCGATAAAATAGTTTTAAATTTTAATGCTGATGTTTCCGTTGATGTTGTGCCTAAAACCACAATGCAGATACATGGTCAAAAAAATATTTTAAAATATGTAAAGACAAAAGTTAAAAATAATACTCTTTACATTACATCGAATAAATGTTTTGTAGATATTGATCCGGTAACTATAAATGTTTTTACTCCTGCACTTAATGAAGTAACGGTTAACGGAGGAGGTTCCGTCAATATCAGACATCCCGTTGTGCTGGATAAAATAGTTCTTGAAATCAACGGTAACGGAAAAATATTTGCCGATATGTACTCAAATACCGTTGATGCGACAATAAACGGTAGCGGTGAAATTGTTGCTAACGGAACGTCGCACAATCAAAATGTTAATATTGAGGGTCCCGGAATTTACCAAGCCTCCGGATTGCGTACCGATAACAGTTTAATAAAGATTAACGGACCGGGAAAAGCCGAAGTAAGTTCTTTAAATTCATTAAAAGTTGAAATTAACGGAAACGGAAGCGTCAAATATTTCGGCAATCCTGAAATAAAATCGGAAATTTCAGGTGACGGAACTTTATCTAAAATAATACAAGAATAACTTTCTCAGTCTTTATCCACCGGGATACTCAAATGAGTTTGTACAAACCTCCATTTACCGTCTTTACCTTTTTCCAAAACGCCGGTAAACCTTAGACCTTTAAGTGATTTGGCTTTACCGTCTTTAATGTAATTGTAATCCAAAATTTCGGTAAACCAGGCGGTATTTCCCGTTTCGTTAAGTTTGACGTATTGTTCGGATGATGTAATGTAAATATTATCAAGTTGGTCAAACTGTTTTTTAAACGCATTACGCACGTTATTCCATCCCATAAACCTGTTATCTTTTGTTGTACCCACAAGAATAACATCGGCATCTGGGGCCCAGATGTCTTCAATCAGAGAAAGATCTTCATTTTCATTTGCCGAAATGTATTGTTCAAGCAGATTGGCAATGGCTTTTAATTCTTTACTCCTGTTGACGGTTTTTCCTTCTTTTTCCTGTGAAAATACGAAAGAAGAAGAAAATATGAATAAAACGGCTAAAAAGTAAGTTGATAAAGTTTTCATAATCGCTTGTTTTAAGTTAATTTTTCGAATCACTAATATAAAAAATATTAAACTCTTTTACAAAAGTTTGATGATTAAATAGCTGTCAACATACTTTTTTATAACGGTTTTAAAGTTTTAAACTCCGGAT
>WFZS01000148.1 GCA_015489465.1 Bacteroidales bacterium
ATATATAGTTTGATCAATCTTGTTTTAAATAATCATAATATCCGGTAATTAAGGACAATTTTAAAACCGGTATATGATATTTTTTATAATTGTAGAGTCATTGTATAGGTGTTTTTTTTGATAAGAAAATGTTAATGTTATTTCTTTGAAAGAAAAAGTTTGCATTTTGTAAATGTAATACCGTTGATGTAATTTTAAATAAAGTAATAAAAACATAATTTAAACAAAATGAAAAAAAAGATTTACTCTAAAATTATGCTGTTGGGAATCATCTTATTTTTTCTTTCCGGCAGCAATGTGTTTTCTCAACAAAAACTTTATGTTACGGGTAGAGTTTTTCCTAACGGAATGCATACACCCATGAGAGATGTTATCGTTCAAATTAAAGGTGAACCCGAAACGGCTGTAAAAACCGATGGCAACGGATTTTTCAAAATTGAAGTTCCTTCGTTTCCCGTGTATTTGCAGTTTATTAAAGAAAACTATGACACACAAGTTGTTAAAGTAAACAAGGAAAGTGATATTATGGTTTACATGTCTGCAAGTACCGAAAAAAATGCTTACGGTAAAAAAGTAGGTGTTAGAGTTACTCTTAACCCTGAATCGAGAGACGGTATTTTAATGTTTTCGTCAACGGATAAACGTTTCAAATATTGGTTCGATAACCGGGTTTATGTAGATGGAGCTTTATATTTCGGCGACAACACCTATCATAATTACGATTTAGGTACTGTTGAGGAAAACAAAATAGGTAACGGCGTAAACATACGAAGAATGCGTTTTGCCATGAAAACCATTCTTTGGGGACATTGGGGAGGCGAAATCGATTTTGATTTCGCGTATAACGAAGTTGACATCAAAGATGCTTATGTAAGATATTTCGGGAATAATTGGCAAGTTAAAGTCGGTAATTTCAAAGAACCGTTTTCAATGGAAGTTACCACAACTTCACGCTACTTGACTTTTATTGAAAGACCGATGGTTTCTAAAATGGATCCTTCACGTCATCTCGGGATTTCATATCGCAGGTTTGGCAACCATTATTTCTTTGAAGGTGGTCTTTTTTCCAGCGAAATAGCCAATGATTTAATGCAAGATCAAAACAAAAAGTACGGAACAAGTGCAGGATGGTCGTCAACAGCACGTATAGCGTGGGCTCCCATCAAAAAAGACCGTATGGTTTTACATATAGGTGCATCCGGCTCATACAGAACACCTAAAATCCCCGAACTCGGCGATCCGGTTAATAGTTTCAGGTTTTCTACACGTGCAGAAACCTCAATAAACAGAAAAAAATATATCGACACCGATTTTATCGAAAATTCCAAATCGGCAGTACTTTACAATTTTGAACTGGCATTTGCCAAAAATAACTTTAAAATCGGCGGTGAATATCTAAGAGGAAGAATTTTCAGAGATGCCGACAAAGTTCCCGTTGGTGAAGACAAACCTTCTGTCGGAGGCTTTTTTGTTTACGGAGGATGGATAGTTAACAATGCCGATTATTATTACAATATGGGTGAAGCGGAATTCTCGCAAATAAATTTCAGAAACAATAAAAAAGGTGCTTTTGAAGTTGCGGTAAGATATACCTATATGAATGCAAACAGTTTTAAAGATAACGAGGTTATACCTTATATTCCGGGCGGTTCCGGTGAATCATATACTCTGGGGCTGAATTACTATTTCAATTATAACGTAAAAATAATGCTTGATTACTCATATGTAAACCACGACCGTTGGGCTAACGGAAAAGGCAAATATCTTACTTATGATATTCGAAACGGACAGGATGTAACTCCAACAGGAAAAGGAGGAATTGATTTTCATATGTTGCAGGCACGTATCGAAATAGATTTTTAATTTTAGAAACACTTAAAAATAAAGGAAATGAAAAAATATATCTTATTATCATTTGTTATAGCTTTGATTGTGATAACCGGTTGTGTAAAAGATCAACAACCTACTCCCGCTTCTCCTCCTCCGGTTGATTATAGCAGTATAAAAATCAATGAGTTGATCACAAAAGATATCACCGACCCTTATTATGTTGACGAAACGGGTAAAGGTGCCGATTGGGTGGAATTATACAATAACGGAAACAAAGCAATTGACATTGCCGGAATGTACATTACGGATGCTCCGGGAGATGAAAATTCTTATGAACAGATACCTGATACCGATGCAGGAGTAACAACCATACCACCAAAAGGATTTTTGGTTTTAATATGCGGTGCAAAAGACGGTTCAGGTAATCATTATCCTACCGGAATAAAAGACGGAAAAATATTTATTGATATGGGATTAAGTTCATCCAAAGACCATTTTGTTGCAATTTATTCGTCCGATAAAAAAGAGATTGACAAATCGGATGACTTCGGTGGTTTGGAAGATGATAAATCATTCGGTCGTAAAACCGACGGAGGAACACCATGGGAAGTTTTAGAACAAAAAACTCCGGGCAAATCTAATAACGGTACGGAACCGGTTCAGGGAACTTTGGTTATTAACGAATTTATGTCAAGTAACAACAGTTGGAGCATCCCCGGTGAAGATCCTTCAGCCACTTTCCCCGACTGGATAGAAATTTACAACACAGGCGACACGCCAATAGACATGGCAGGGTGGTATGTGACAGATGACCTTGACACTCCCGATAAATATCAAATTCCTTCAGACGATCCGAATAGTACGGTTGTTCCGCCTCATGGCTTTCTTTTAATCATTTGTGATAAACTCGATACCGGACTTCACACTAATTTTAAACTCAGCAGCGGAGGCGAAGCTGTCGGAATTTCTGAAAACGGAACAGAAATCAGTGATGGCTATACATACTGTCCTACCGGTTGTGATGTGCCCGGTCCCGAATCGGATAACTCATGCGGCAGGGATGGCGACGGGAATCCTAATTGGGTAATTTTTCAAAAAGACGGACAACGTAAACCTACTCCCGGAGCAAGCAACGATTAAACCTTTGAAGGTGGTAACATGAAAGGAGTATTTTTCAAATACGGTATCATTGTTTTCTTCCTTTTAATTACGGTAATGTCTTGTAAAAAGGATGAAAACAATGATGTGCCACCGGATAACGGTGATTCGGGCAAACTTGAAAAAGTAAAAGAATATGATATATCCGTAAAAGAGCCTTCGGGACTATGCTTCGGGCCCGGTAAAAATACTTTGTTAACCGTTAGTGACAACTCCAATAACATTTATGAAATAACATTAACGGGAAATATTATTAGACAGTTGGACTATACCGGTGATGACTTGGAAGGCATTACATATAGTGAAGAAAGTAACATTATTGCCGTAACGGAGGAAAGAAAAAGAGAAGTTGTTTTTATTGACTACAATACCGGAAATGAAACTCAAAGGTATGAAATTGCCACCGGAGGAAACATCGAAAACAAAGGACCGGAAGGAATATCATATAATCCGAATAATGATGCATTCTATATTGTTAATGAAGATTCACCGGGAGAGATGATAATTTGGAATAAAAATTACGGAATAATTAATAAAACCGACTTAAATTTTGCCGATGACTATTCGGGAATATTTGTTGATTCCGGAAATGCATTATTGTGGATTTTAAGCGATGAATCTAAAGCTCTTTTTAAATGCGATTACAACGGTATTGAATTAAGTGCATTCCCTTTGGAATACAATAAATACGAAGGTGTTGCGGTTGATACAAAAAACAATCTGATTTATTTGGTAAATGACAGAAAAAATATTTTATCGGTTTATAAAATTGTAAAAACTTTATGAGTCCTAAAACAAAACCAAGATACGAATTTAGAATATTCGGTAACAATCTGACCGAAACGGAAGAAAAAATAAATAAGCTATCCAAAAAGGAGAAAACAAGAAAAATGACATCCGTATATCTGTTAGCCTCCGGTAATCCCGGAAATAATATTAAAATCAGGGATGGAGTTATGGATATTAAAGTTTTGGAAAATGTTAAGTACGGACTTGAACAATGGAACCCGTTTTTGGTAGGTGAATTCCCTTTAAGTTCGGAAGTAATTAGGACGGTGGTTTTTCCTTCATTGGGAGTACAATGTCCGGTTCTTGAAAGGGATAAATACACATTGAAACAACTTGTTGACGAACTTATTACGGTTGATCCCGATCTTAGCGTTGCTTATGTAAATAAAACACGTCATTCATATACAATCAATAAATGTATAACCGAAATAGCCGAAATAACCGTTAACGGGGCTTTTATTAAAACTATATGTGTTGAATCGGAGGAACCCGAAAAAGTATTAAAAGTTAAAAACAAATTGGGAATTGATGATACTGTGGAGAATGTAAACTATCCGTTGGCATTAAAAAGGATAATGGGACTTGTTCAGTTACCCGAAATATGGAAATCGTGGGATTTTTAAGAAAAAATTCAAAATATAAACTTAAATTTTAAAACATTAAAAAAATGGGAAAAAAAAAATTAACTATCGGTGAAGCTTCAAAACCGAGGTTCGAGTATAGAACTTTCGGAAGAGATTTTGAGAATGCGGCATTTTTGATGTCGCGTTTATCAGTTCCCGTACCCCGTAAAGTTTGGGAACGCTTTTCGCAAGAAATTTACATTGTTTCGCGAACAAACGATGTAAACAATACAAAGATTCGTGACGGTAAAATGGATATTAAAACTTTTGTTCAAGAGGTTGACGGACTTGAGCAATGGAATCCTTTGATGAAAGGTGAATTCCCTATGAAAGTTGATGTTTTGAAAAATGAAGTTTTCCCGGCATTTAAAGTTGAAATGCCTGAGTTTGAAAAAGATGAATACACTCTTGAAGAATTTCTGGAAATTGTTAAGAACCACCCCGATCTTCAAGCTGTGTCGGTTGAAAAACAACGTTTCGGATACATGGTTAACGATACTATTTGCGAGGTTGCAAATGTTTGGATTAACGGGGCTGCCGTTGTAACCGTAAACTCCGAATCAACTGAAATAGAAGATATTAAAAAGACAATAAAAGACCTTGAACTTGAGGGGGTTGAAAACATAAATTATCTTCAAGCGATAAAAAGGGTTATCGGTATGATTGATAAAAAACTGGCTAATTAATAATATTAATTTTTAAAAGATACTACCATGGCACAGGAAATAGAAAGAAAATTTTTGGTAAAAGGGGATTTCAAACCTTTTGCAACCAAAAAGATAAGAATAATTCAAGGATATTTATCATCGGTTCCCGAAAGGACGGTAAGAGTAAGAATTAAAGGAGACAAGGGATTCCTTACAATAAAAGGTATTGGTAACAAATCGGGAGCAAGCCGTTTTGAATGGGAAAAAGAAATCTCCGTTGACGATGCAAAAGCTTTACTTGAAATTTGTGAACCCGGAATTATTGACAAAACCCGCTATATTGTTCCCGAAAAAAGCGGATTAAAATTCGAAGTTGATGAATTTTACGGTGATAACGAAGGTTTGGTATTAGCTGAAATAGAACTTCCATCCGAAGATTATCAATTTGAAAAACCTGAATGGCTAGGAGAAGAAGTAACGGGAGATCCGCGTTATTACAACTCCATGTTGATGAAAAATCCGTATAAAAACTGGAAAAACAATTAATAAACAAGTTGCTTACACGGGGGTCGTAATTTTTATATTCGGAATCCCCCGCTTTTTCCTTTAAAAGTTAATTGTTTGAAATGAGTTGTCGAAACTTTAAACTACTCGAAAATTTCAATTAAAAATAGCATAAATGAGCAATAACACTTTTGATGAACATAGAGACATAGATCCGACAAACGAAAAAGAGCTAACACTTGACAAGCAGGATTTTGACCCTTTGGACATGTCAAATTACAAAATCGAAAAGCTACCCAAAAGGAAAAAGTCGAAAGTGGAAGCTTTTTTGGCCAAGATAGGGGGTCCGCTCGCTATAATAAGTTTTATTTTAATCTATTTTATTTTTAAACCGGGCTACCTTTTACATATTGACCCGTCAAAACTTAGCGAATATGCAAAACATGTTTATGATACTATTGGAGCGGCAGAGTTTACAAGAATCAACATTGCCATGCTTGCAATATTCTCAATGGGAATATTACTATGGCTAACGGAAGCAATACCAAATTACCTGACATCACTTATAATAATTATCAGTTTGGTTTTAATGGGGGTTTTACCCGAAAAACAGGCTTATGCTCAATTGGGTCATAAAGTTATGTGGTTGAACATAATGTCTTTTGTTTTGGCAAGTATGTTAGTAAAAACAGGTCTTGCAAAAAGGTTCGCATTGTGGTTTATTGTTCATTTCGGGAAACACTCTTCTTCAATATTTCTGAGTTTCATGGTGATAAACATTGTTTTATCGGCATTTATTTCGGCAACAACTGCCAAGGCTGCTATTCTTCTGCCTATCTTTATGGTTATAGCTGCGGTTTACGGTGCACGTGGCGGCGACAATAAAAACAATTTCGGCAGAAATATTGTTCTTCAAAATCTGTTTTATATTAACATTGGAGCCAGTGGCTTTCTAACGGGTTCCGGAGCAAACCTCCTTGCAGCAGCTTTGATTACGGGAGCCACAGGTATAAATATATTTTTTACCGATTGGATGAAAGCCAATTTTATTGTTGCTGTTCTTTTAATGTTTATAGGTTATCTGGTTGCAACAAGAATCTTTTTCCCTCTAAGCAAAGAAGAAAGATTGCCACAGATTCCGGGAGGGATGGAGAGATTGAAAGAAGAACTTGAAAAGTTGGGAAAAATAAATATTCAGGAAATAAAATCTGCAGTTCTCTTTATAGCCATCCTTGCCATGTGGTCAACAGATAAATATCACGGTATAAGTCCTACCGCAGTTGCATTTTTAGGCGCTGTCATTGCACTTTTGCCCGGCATCGGAATACTCAAATGGAACGACGTTGATATTCCCTGGCACCTTATGTTATTCTCCGCAGGGGCTTACACTTTAGGGGCCGGTTTTAAACAAACCGACTTGCCAAACATTTCTGTAAATGCCATTTTTGACGGACTCGGTTATGGTGCGGACACTCCGTTTTGGGTTCTTTATTTGTCTCTTACATTTGCTATGGCATTTAGTGCGTTGTTCTTTCAATCAAAAACCATGAGAACAATGATTTTTATACCCATTGCAATCGGAGTTGCTAACAGATTCGGATATCCTGTTATCAGTCTCGCTTTGCCCGTAGCATTTTTAATCGAACATGTTTACATGCTTCCGTTCAACAGCAAACCGGCAGCTCTTTTATACGAAACCGACCAATACAGTCTTACCGATACTTTTAAATTCGGTGTTACCATGCTGGGTATAGGTTGGTTTGTGAATATCTTTATGGGTGAAACATGGTATCGTTTTCTCGGCATAACTCCTCATGGCGTTTTTGGGATTTTTTAAAAGCGGGTAAAGGAACAATCTGAAAATTACTACAAACATAATACTTACAAATACCTGTTGTTTAAACCGTAAAATCATCACGATTCAATATTAAAAATTTATCTTTGCGGCAAAACTTTAAAATTGTTTTCCGGAATAACAATAACATATTCGTGGTGGTGGATTGTAGTAGGTGTGTTAACAGGACTTGTTTACGCATCTATACTGTATTTAAAAAATTCCGGGTTAAAATTTTCTTCAGGAGTTAAGACTCTTCTTTTTGTGTTGAGGTTTTTAGCTGTGTCGTTATTGGCGTTTCTTCTTTTGTCGCCTTATGTTAAAACAAAAAGCAAAAGCCTTGAAAAACCTTTGATTATTGTTGGTGCCGATAATTCTTTATCAATGGTTCTAACACCCGATTCAAACTTTTACAAAAGAAAATTTCCCGTTAAATTCGGTAAACTTATTGATGCGTTGAAATCGGATTACGAAACGGAAGTATTTCTTTTCGGTGATAAGGTAAAACCATTGGATAAGCTCTCTTTTCCGGACAAGCATTCCGATTACTCTTCTTTTTTTGATTTTGTTAAGAACAATTACCGCGGAATGAATGTTGGTGCCGTTGTGTTATTAGGCGACGGTATCTATAACAGGGGAGCCGATCCGTATTATTCCGCCGACAATTTGAACGTTCCGGTTTATACAATTGCTTTGGGAGATACAAATGTTTACAGCGACATAAAAATAAACGATGTCAGGTATAACGAAATAGTTTATCTGAAAGATAAATTTCCCGTAGAAGTAAATGTAACGGCGGATAAATTGAAAGGAAAAACCGCTACATTGAAAATATTATCTTTCGGTAAAGAGGTTTATAAAAAAAGTTTTTTTATTAATTCGGACGATTTTAACAAAAGCTTTAAGGCTATGATACCTGCTGATAAGGAAGGAAAACAAGCAGTTAAAATTTCTTTATCGACGTTTGAAAATGAACTTAACAAAACCAATAATTCAAGAACTGTATATGTTAATATTTACAAAGTTAAAAGCAGGATTTTAATAGCTGCTGCGGCACCACATCCGGATATTTCGGCTGTAAAACAAAGTTTGACGGGATATAGAAATTATGAAGTGGATGTTAAAACTTATCCCGTTAATATAAAAAATATTAAGGATTACGACATTGTTATTTTTGACCAGTTGCCTGCCGTAAAAAGAAATGATAAATCTTTTGTTAAATCTGTTATTGAAAATAAAATTCCGGCTCTTTTCATCCTCGGACGGGAAACTTCGGTTGATGATTTAAACGAAATGGATGTAGGTCTTAAAATTAAAGGAGGTCATGGGTTTGAAATGGCTCAACCGGTTGTCAATCCGGTGTTTTCATTGTTCGACTATCCACAGGAATTTGCAAATTTGATGGAAAAATTCCCACCTTTGAATGTTATTTTCGGTAATTATTTGCCCCCGCCCGGAACAAAAATATTTGCTTATCAAAAAATCAATAATCTTGAAACGGATATTCCGTTGATTATGTTTTACCGTTTGCCTTCTGCAAAGTATGGTGTTGTTGCCGGCGAAGGACTTTGGTTGTGGAGAATGCATAACTTTATGCTTGCCGGCAATTTCGAAGCGTTTAATGCTTTTATAGGTAAAACCGTTCAATATCTTATTTCAAGGGAGAACAAAAGGCATCTTTTAATATCGACGAATGATAAATTTGAAGCCGGTGACAGAATTGTTTTCAGAGCAACTCTTTATAATGAATCGTGGGAGACTGTGAATAATGTTCCTTTAAATATGGTTATCAAAAACAAAAATGGAGAGGTCTATAAATTTGAGTTTACCCCGTATGACAACGGTTATAATTTGGATGCCGGAGAGTTGCCTCCCGGAATTTATTATTTTGAGGCAAAAGCTAAAGTAGGCGATAAGATTTATACCGATAAAGGTGAGTTTATCGTTGAACGGTCAACTTTGGAAAGTATTGATTTGAAAGCAAACCACAATTTGCTCTACCGTATTTCTTCGTCAACGGGCGGTAAAATGTTGTTTCCGGAAAATATGAATGATTTGCCTGAAATAATAAAAAACAATACTGACATAAAAACTATTGCCGTTTATAATTATCGAATAACTGGTTTAACGGATATTATCTTAATTGCAATGATAATTTTGTTTTTGCTTTCATTGGAATGGTTTTTAAGAAAGTATTTCGGTTCGTATTAATTCGTATTAATTTTTAAAAAATGTAGGTAAAAACCCGTATTTGTAACTATTTTTATCCGTTTAAAAGTTAAAAAAAGTAATTTTGTTGAAATAGTATTTTAAAAATAACGGTTATGAGAAAAATAATATTTTTCGTGTTTTTGCTGATGATTGGTTTATCAGTGCAATCACAACAAATCAAAAACGGTAAACAGCAGGTTGAAAAGAAAAACGGACCGGTTATTACATTTAAGAAAACAATTCACGATTACGGTAAAATTTATTACGGTTCCGACGGTAAATGTGTATTTGAATTTACAAATACCGGTAATGAACCGTTGATTTTGTCCAAACCGCGTTCTTCATGCGGTTGTACCGTTCCTACGTGGCCCAAAGAACCCATTTTGCCTGGTGAAACAAGTAAAATTGTTGTTACGTACAACACAAGGCATATGGGAGGTTTCAACAAAACCGTCACGGTATATTCAAACGCTATAAATAAAAAGTCGGTTTTATTACGAATTAAAGGTGAAGTTATACCGATGCCTAAGGAAATGGTTCCTGTCAAAAAAGACAACGGTATGTCGCCTATAAATAAAAAATCAAAAGAAAAATAAAAACATAAAAATGCCGGGAATATCAATAAAAGGGCGTAACATGCCGGAGTCACCGATAAGGAAATTGGTGCCGTATGCTGAAAAGGCCAAGGAAAGAGGTGTTAAAATATATCATTTGAATATCGGACAACCCGATATCGAAACACCGGAAACGGCATTAAAAGCAATACGAAATTTTGGCCAAAAGGTAATTGAGTACAGCCATTCTGCCGGGATGCTTTCATTACGGAAAAAGTTGGTTGAATATTATAAGAGTGTCGGTATTAAGGTGACCCCGGATCAAATAATAGTAGGTTCGGGTGCATCGGAAGCCTTGTTATTCACTTTCCAGTCGATAATGGATGCCGGTGACGAGGTTATAATTCCGGAACCGTTTTATGCCAATTACAACGGTTTTGCCAAAATGGCCGGGGTAAATGTAAAGCCTATATTTTCCGATATAGAATCGGGGTTTGCACTTCCTCCCATTGAAGATTTCGAAAAAAATATAACAGACAAGACAAAAGCCATTTTGGTTTGTAACCCGAACAATCCTACCGGATATCTCTATTCTAAGGAAGAAATGGAGGTGCTTCGCGACATCGTTAAAAAATACGATTTATATCTTATTGCCGACGAGGTTTACCGTGAGTTTGTTTACGACGGTAAAAAACACTATTCGGCAATGAATCTCGAAGGAATAGATGATAATGTAATACTTATTGATTCGGTATCAAAACGTTACAGTGCTTGCGGAGTGCGTATAGGTTGGATGGTTTCGCGTAACAAGGAGCTTATGGCTACGGCGCTCAAATTTGCCCAGGCACGTTTGAGTCCTCCCACAATCGGACAAGTTGCCGCCGAAGCAGCAATAGATACTCCGGAAGAATATTTTGAAAAGGTAAACGCTGAGTACATTGCACGAAGAAACACCGTTGTGGAAGGTATAAACAAAATTGAAGGTGCTTTCTGTCCTAATCCGGAGGGGGCTTTTTATGTTGTTGCTCGTTTGCCGATTGATGATTCCGATAAATTCTGTCAGTGGCTTTTGGAAGATTTTTCTTACGAAAATCAAACCGTTATGCTTGCTCCGGCTACAGGATTTTATTCCACTTCGGGCCGGGGTACCGATGAAGTAAGGATTAGTTACGTACTTAATGTTGATGACCTTAAAAATTCCGTTAAAGTGCTTGAAGAAGCATTAAAAGTATATCCCGGAAGAAAATAAACCCCGTTAATTTTCAAAGACCTGTGGAGTTTTTCTGCAGGTCTTTGTTTTTTTAATATTTAAAATATATATTATGAAAAAAACAGCTTTATTATTTTTAATCTCTTTGTTTGTTTCGGCAACTTCATTTTCGCAAAAAGAGGCGAGGTTGCTCAGATTTCCGGCAGTTCATGACAATCAAGTGGTATTTACTTATGCAGGCGATTTATATACCGTTCCCGTTCAAGGCGGTGTAGCACGAAAACTCACCTCTTATAGTGACGGTTACGAGATGTTTGCCAAATTTTCACCCGACGGTAAACATATTGCCTTTACAGGTCAGTACGACGGCAATACCGAAGTATTTCTTATCCCTTCGGAAGGAGGTGTGCCGAAACGGTTAACATATACCGCAACTTTGGGTCGCGATGATATTTCGGACAGGATGGGACCTAACAATATCGTAATGGCTTGGAAAGATAACAATACCATAATTTACCGTTCACGTAAACAATCTTTTAACTCGTTTAAAGGACAACTGTTTGAAGTTTCGGTAAACGGAGGTTTATCAAAAGAATTGCCTTTGGCATCGGGAGGATTTTGTTCGTTTTCTCCTGACGGTAAGAAAATGGCTTACAACAGGATATTCCGTGAGTTCAGAACCTGGAAATATTACCGGGGAGGTATGGCTGACGATATTTGGATATTTGATTTCGACACCAAAAAAACGGTTAATATCACCAATAACGTTGCTCAGGATATTTTCCCGATGTGGCACGGTGATAAAATTTATTTCCTCTCCGACAGGGACAGAACCATGAATCTTTTTGTTTACGATACTAAAACAAAAGAAACTGAAAAAATCACCGATTACACTAATTACGATATAAAATTTCCCAGCCTTGGTGATAAATATATCATCTACGAAAACGGCGGGTATATCTATACATACAATCTTGATAACGGCGAAATAAAAAAGGTTCCGGTATATATTGAAAACGATTTGATTACTGCACGTAACGGTATTAAAGACGCATCGAAATTAATTCGTTCTTATGACATTTCCCCCGATGGAAAACGTGTTGTATTCGGTGCCAGAGGTGATGTTTATACGGTTCCCGCAAAAAAAGGAATAACACGAAACCTTACCGAAACTTCGGGAGTACATGAAAGAAATGTGGAATGGTCGCCCGACGGAAAATATATTTCCTATATCAGTGATAAAACCGGTAATGATGAGATATACATTCAAAATCAAAACGGTTTGGAACCGGCAGAGCAGATAACAACAGGAGCCGATACTTATAAATACAATCCTGTGTGGTCGCCCGACAGTAAAAAGTTATTGTGGTCCGATAAGATGGGAAGACTTCAATATGTTGATATCGACAGTAAAAAGGTTACGGTTGTTGTTGAAGATTCGAAAGATTGGGAAATAAGGGATTATGTTTGGTCACCGGATGGAAACTGGATAGCTTATGTTCTTCCGAAAAACAGGGGAGTAAGTCGTATTTATGTTTATAATCTCGAAACGAAAGAAGCTAAACCTGTTACCGATACCTGGTACAATGCAAGCAGTCCCGAGTTCGGTCCCGAAGGAAAATATTTATATTTTTCATCATCACGTGATTTTAACCCGATTTACAGTTGGGTTGAATGGAATTTCGCATACACCGATATGGAAGATATTTTCCTTATTCCTTTAAGAAAAGATGTTCCTTCGCCGTTTTTACCCGAAAATGATGAAGTTTCAGTGAAAAAACAAAATAATGACGAAAAAACCGGTAAAAAATCATCCGGGAAAAAAAGTAAAAAAGCCAATGAAAAGAAAGATGAAAAGTTGAATATCAAAATAGACTTCGATAATATTTTCGACAGGGTGGTTAAAGTTACCCATAATCCCGGAAGCTATTGGAACCTTAGTGCCGTAAAAGGAAAACTTTATTACGGATACAATTCTTCCAAAAAGGGAACGGCTTTGAAATATTTCGATTTTAAAAAGAAAAAAGAGACCGAGATAGCCAAAACCGGTTCCTTTATCATTTCCGCCGACAAAAAGAAGATGTTTGTGGGTATGAACGGTAAATATGCCGTTGTGGATTTACCTGCTTCAAAAATAAACCCGAAAGAATATGTTGATTTGTCGTCGATGAAAGTTATGGTTGACTTGAGTAAGGAATGGGAACAAATTTATACCGAAAGCTGGCGTCAGATGCGTGATTTTTTCTATGACCCTCATATGCACGGTCTGGATTGGAAAAAAATATATGACAAATACAATGTTTTGATTCCTTACGTTAAAAATCGTAATGATTTGAATTATGTGATAGGGGAGATGATAGGAGAATTGAGTGTAGGTCATGCTTATGTAGGAGGAGGTGATAAACCGCATCCCAAAAGGATAAAAACGGGTTTGTTGGGAGCTAAAATTAGCCGTGACGCATCCGGATATTTCAGAATAGATAAAATTCTTAAAGGTGCTAATTGGTCGCCTAAAACAACATCTCCGTTGACATTGCCGGGGGTTAATGTTCACGAAGGCGACTATATTATTGCCGTTAACGAAAAACCGGTGACCGAAACAAATGATATCTATTCAATGCTTGTAGGCAAAGCCGGTAAAGAAGTTTTGTTAACCGTTAATTCGAAACCTTCAAAAGAAGGCTCACACGATGAAATTGTTGTTCCGATTGGTGACGAATCGGGGTTGTATTATTACAATTGGGTTATGAACAACATTGAAAAGGTTAACAAAGCAACGGACGGACAAGTAGGATATGTTCATATTCCCGATATGGGCCCCGAAGGTCTTAACGAATTTGTAAAACTGTTTTATCCCCAACTTGATAAAAAAGCGTTGATTATTGACGACAGGGGAAATGGAGGCGGAAATGTCTCGCCAATGATTATAGAAAGATTGAGAAGGGTTTTGACACACTTGGGAATGTCCAGAAATAATGGTGTTACAACGGTTCCGCAACAGATTATGTTGGGACCCAAAGTTTTGCTTATCGACCATTATTCGGCTTCCGACGGTGATCTGTTCCCTTATCAATTTAAAAAATTGAAATTGGGAACGGTTATAGGAACACGCTCCTGGGGAGGTGTAGTAGGTATAAGAGGTTCGCTGCCTTTTATAGACGGCGGGTATTTGAGAAAACCTGAGTTTGCGCATTTCGGTACCAACGGAAAATGGATAATTGAAGGTCATGGCGTTGACCCCGATATAGTTATTGAAAACGACCCTTATCTGGAATACAAAGGAGAAGATCAGCAGCTTGAAAAAGCTATAGAGGTAATTAAAGAGCAAATGAAAAATTATAAGGATTTGCCGCCAATTCCTGAATTTCCGGATAAAAGCAAAATAGGTTTGGATAATAAATAATAATTATAATAGAGAAAGCGGTCCTGTCAGGACTGCTTTCTTTGTTTTTAATTATAAAGTTTCTTAAACTGCAATGCCTAATAGGTTGTAGAATCAACAAAATGTGAAATTTTAGATATATTTGCTTATTAAAAGTAATTTGATAACATGAATGAACTAGATTTTGATTCAATACGTCCGTTTAGGGATGATGAAATAGTTCCTGCAATAGAAAAAGTGGTGGCTGACCCTAAATTTAATTACGTATTGGATTTTTTGTTTCCAGGAGAGCAGGATAAATACAGGGAGATTTACATAAACGCTAAATCGATAAAAGAGCTTCAAACAAAATTTATGTACGCTGCGATGGAGACCATTGCCAAAAGAACATCCGGCGGTCTTTCTTGGAGCGGTTTTGAAAAATACCCCGATACAGGACATATAATAATCAGTAATCACAGGGATATTCTACTCGACCCGGGATTGCTTTGCTATATTTTAATGAGTGAAGGTTATGAAACTGTCGGGATCACTTTCGGAAATAATCTTATTCTTTCATCTTTTTTTGAAAATGTAGCTAAGTTAAACAAGATGATAACCGTAATTCGTGACGGTTCTCCCAGAGAGTTGTTGACTAATTCGTTCAGATTGTCAAATTATATAAGTAAAGAGGTTATCGAAAAGCGAAACTCAATATGGGTTGCACAAAGACCGGGAAGAACAAAAGACGGTAATGATAAAACGGAAATTAGCATTTTAAAAATGTTGTCTTATTATAACAAAGACGATTTTTATGTTGCATTGAAACAATTGGATATTTATCCCGTTTCAATTACTTATGAGTGGGAACCTTGTGATATAATGAAAACACGTGAAGTTTATCTTTCCAGAAAATCAAAATATGTAAAAGGAAAAACGGAAGATTTGGAAAGTACTATCGGAGGTATTACCAATTACAAAGGCCGTATTCATTATTCGTTGGGCGAACCTCTCAATAATTTTATAGATGAAATTGAAGATAAAAGAAACAGTAATAATTTTTTGAAATCGGCAGCCAAGGAATTAGACAAGCAGATTTTTAAAAATTACAAACTATGGCCTACCAATTTCATGGCTTACGACATTCTCGAAAACAGTTCAAAATACCAAGGCGTTTATGATAACGAACTTCGTGAAAAGTTTGACCTTAGATTTGAGAAAGTAAAACAGTTGTTGCCTGACGCCAATCATGCCGAACTTAGGGATATATTCTTAAAAATATACGCTAATCCGGTTTATAATCAATTGTCTGTTGCCGAACAAAAATAAAAATGAAAAAAAACAGATTATTACTTTTATTGCTTTTTATACTTGTTTACAGCGCTTCATACAGTCAGGCAATGTGGATGTTGATTTTGGGTGATAAAATAAGTTTTGATAAACTGCATTCCGGTATTACCGTATCGTTGGCAGGAACGGATATGTACGGTATGGAAAATGCTACCTTAACACCAAACTGGGCACTTGGCGGATTTATGGATTTTTTGGTTTTCAAAAATAATAACTGGGTGCTTTCGGCGGATTTTACGTTCAAAACACCACTCGGAGCACGCAATACAACGGATTTTTTTGACGGGCTGGGTGTTGATTCTTTAGAATTTAATAAACAATCGGCTGTCCTTAACAGCACTGCCTTTACATTGCCTTTATATGTAAAATACAATAAAAACTTAATAGGTTTCGGCGCAGGTTTTCAAATGAGTTTGATTTATAAATCCACTTTAAAATATACGGGAACTACCGGGCAAGGCACAACTATTAAAGTTACTCACAGTGTTATCAAAAAATTAAAAAAGTTTGATATAGGACCTTTCGTGATGTTCGAATTTTATTTGAAACCGTCAAACCATGCTCAAAGTATGCGTTTGGGAGCAAGATATTTTTACGGACTTCTTTCACCGATTAAAAGTATGCAAGGTGTTCATAACGGTGTAGTTATGGGGACGTTATCAATACCTATCGGAAGTAAAGAATCGGTAAAAGAGCAATAAACGGCAATCTTTTTTGAATTTCAAGTAATAATTCTTTGAAAAAGGTTTATGATGTAAAGAATTTAGAATCTTAAACAGCTTTAAAACCTTTCATGAAATTTAAAATGCCATGAGCAGTTTTAACGCTTCGGAAACTTTTCCTTCGTTTATAAGCTGTTGAGCAAATACGTGTAATTCCTTTTCCGACCGGGTAAACGTTTCATCTTTGTACTTTTCTTTTATTTTTTCCAAATCGTCTTTAGTAGGCATATTTTCCAAATTACCAAGTTGCCCCAGGTCGTTGCCCGTTAGCACTTTGCTGTTTCTAACCGATTGCGGGAGGCTGTCTATTCCGATTCCTATGGATGTTAATGGTTTCGGAATGGTAAACAGTGCACTTCCCGAGGCACGGACATAGTAATCACCTCCCATTCTTCCAACAAGATCTATTTTATCGGGGTCGATGTTACCGTCTTTATCCAAAATTGTGGTGTCAATATGAATTTTTACGATTTCGCATATTACAAGGTTTGCCGAGCCGGGTTTACCGCTTACCTCGATGATTTCACGAACCTTACATTCAAATTGCAATTTCGACTCTTTTACACGGTACGGTTTTACTACCGTTGAGGGAATGGCCGTAAATCCCGCTTTTTCAAACTCGTTGACGCTTTTGGGATATTCGGTGCTGGCAAGACTCATTTGCTGCACCATATCATAGCTTACGGCATTAAGTACCACTTCTGGTATCTCTTTCAGGTTTTCAAAAGTGTCTTTTGTGGTGTTGTCACGTCCCCGTCTCGACGGTGAAAAAATTAGCGTTGACGGGTTTACACCAAAAGCGTTGTAAAAGCTGAAAGGTGCCAGATTCGGATTTCCCTTTTTGTCGATGGTGCTGGCAAAAGCAATAGGGCGCGGGGCAACTCCCTGCAACAATAAATTAAACAACTCCCTGTTTTCCAGTTTATCCGGGTCAATGGATTTTATACTCATTTTGCAGGCAATATTTTGGTGGTACATTCTCCGAACCCTATGCGCAATCCATCTTTTTTGCAAAAAGCACGCATGGTTACAATATCGTTATCCTCAATAAATTTACGGGTGTTGCCACCGGCAAGCCGTAAAGGTTTTGTCCCCCGCCACGTAAGTTCCAACATCGAACCGTATGAACCGGGTTCGTGACCCGAAATTGTTCCCGATGCATACATATCGCCAACGCGTATGTTGCAACCGTTTACCGTTTGATGAGCCAACTGTTGGCTCATATTCCAATACATATATTTAAAGTTTGAACGGCATACCACCGTTTCTTCATTTTCATTTTCAGGTTTCAGAGCCACCTCAAGGTTAATGTCGATGTTTCTTTTGCCCGAAACCCGCAAGTAGGGCAGAACTTCCGGCTTTTGTTCCGGACCTTTTACCCTGAACGGTTCAAGTGCTTCAAGGGTTAGAATCCATGGAGAAACAACAGAACCGAAATTTTTACTTAGAAAAGGACCCAGCGGAACATATTCCCACTTTTGGATATCCCTTGCCGAAAGATCGTTAAATATAACCATCCCGAAAATATATTCTTCCGCTTTTTCAACGGGTATGCTTTCTCCAAGTTCGGTCTCTTTGCCTGTTACAAAAGCCATTTCCAGTTCAAAATCAAGTTGTTTGGTAGGCCCGAAAACAGGCTTTGGACCGTTGTCGGGATTGGTTTGTCCCTTCGGACGATGTATCCCGGTGCCCGAAACTACAATGGAAGAACTGCGTCCGTGGTATCCTACCGGAATATGCCGCCAGTTGGGAAGTAAGGCGTTGTCGGGATCGCGAAACATTTTACCTACGTTGGTGGCATGTTCAATACTTGAGTAAAAATCGGTGTAATCGCCCACATAAACAGGCATCAGGTTTTTTACTTTATTTGCCGGAAATAGAGCTGCATTTACGGCGTCACCGTTGGATTTGAGGCTTTCGTTTCCTTCTTCGAAAAGTTCTCTAATCCTTTTTCTTACGGCGGAAGTCTTTGCTTTACCCAACGAGATAAAACCGTTTAATACCGGTTGATAAAAAACGGTTAAATCATCAATCCCCAAATCATCGAAATAACCGTAATCACAAAGTGCGGAAAGACTTACTGCGGTATCACCGATGCGGGTAGCCGGTTCAGGTGGGTTTTCGCCTTTTTGAATAATGCCGAAAGGGATGTTTTCCAACGGAAAATCACTGTCATCGGGAATATTAATCCATGATTTTTTTTGACTGCTCATAAAATTTTGATTTTTTATACTTACTACAATGTACCGCGATTTGCCTGTTCACGTTCTATGGATTCGAACAGAGCTTTAAAATTCCCTTTTCCGAATGATTTAGCTCCTTTTCGCTGGATAATCTCAAAAAAGAAAGTGGGCCTATCCTGAACGGGTTTGGTAAATAGTTGTAAAAGATATCCTTCATCATCCCTGTCAATAAGAATCTTATATTTTTTCAGGGTTTCAATATCTTCATCAATGGTTCCCACACGTTTTGTTACATCATCGTAATAGGTGTCCGGAACATCAAGAAAGTCAACGCCTCTGGCACGATGTGCCGCTATGGTGGCAACAATATCGTCGGTAGCCATGGCAACATGCTGCGGACCCGGTCCTATATAAAAGTCCAGAAATTCTTCAATCTGCGATTTTTTCAGACCTTTTGCCGGTTCGTTTATGGGGAACTTGATTCGCATATTCCGGTTGGCCATTACTTTACTTTTTAAAGCAGTATATTCCGTTGAAATATCTTTATCGTCAAAAGAAATCAATTGCTCAAAACCCATTACGGTTCTGTAAAAATCGGCTACTTTGTCCATTTCACCCCAATTTACATTTCCGACTATATGGTCAACGTAAAGCAAACCTGTATTTTCGGGTTTGTAATCGGGTTCCCATTTTACAAATCCAGGCAAAAATACCCCGTTGTAATTTTTTCGTTCTACAAAAACATGTATTGTTTCACCGTAAGTTTTTATGGAAGCAGTAACAACTTCGCCGTTTTCATCTTTTTTAACGGTGGGTTCTTCAACACCTTCGGCTCCTCTTTTTGTTGTCTCTTCATAAGCTGCACGGGCGTCATCCACCCATAAAGCAATAACTTTTACACCGTCACCGTGCTTACATTGGTGTTTTGTAACCGGTGAGTCGGGATTCATGCCCGCTGTAAGTACAAAAGTTATTTTTCCTTGACGCAAAACGTATGATGTCCTGTCTGTAAGTCCGGTTTCGAGTCCTGCATAAGCCAAGGGTTGAAAACCGAAAGCACTTTGGTAGTAATGTGCTGCCTGCTTGGCATTTCCCACATAAAATTCTACATAGTCTGTACCGTTGATTGGTAAAAATTCAGTGTTCTTGTCCATAATTTCAGTTAATTTATTTCCAGCTTTTATAATAATCTTTGTTTTCTATTTCCAATGCCGTTTTTGTAAGTTTCAGCGGTTTAAAGGTATCAATCATCACGGCATATTCTTTTGTCTCTTTTTTTCCTATACTCCGTTCGGTGGCGCCGGGTTGCGGACCGTGCGGAAGTCCCATTGGGTGCAATGTAATATTTCCGGGTTTTATATCGTTACGGCTCATAAAATCACCGTCAACATAGTATAGCACCTCATCCGAATCCACGTTGCTGTGGTTATAAGGTGCGGGAATAGCCTGCGGATGATAATCGTACAAGCGTGGAACAAATGCACAGGTAACGAAGGCCGGCGTCTCAAATGTCTGGTGAATGGGCGGTGGCATGTGTAACCTTCCGGTGATGGGTTCAAAATCGTAAATGGAAAAGGCATAAGGATAAAGATGCCCGTCCCAACCCACGGCATCAAACGGATGAGAACCATAAACATATGGAAAAATTTTGTCTTTTCTTTTTATCAAAATCTCGAATCTGCCTTTCTCATCGTGTGCTTCCGGTTCTCCCGGAGTTTTCAAATCACGTTCATGAAAAGGTGCATGTTCAAGCAATTGTCCTTCGCTGTTTACATACCTTTTGGGGAAACGGTACGGATAAACCGACTCCACGATAAGAAGCCGGTTTTCTTCTCCGTTAAACTCAATCTGATAGATGGTAGATTTGGGAACAATCAAATGGTCGCCTTTCTCAAAAGGTAACGGACCGTAAACAGTTTCTAATACTCCCGATCCCTGATGCACAAAAATCATCTCGTGATAAAAGGCGTTTTTAAAAAAATAATTGCTGTTGCCATGTTTCGGTGCCGCCAATGAAATACGTACTTCATCATTCATTAAAACTGTTTTTCTACTTTTGAGGTAATCTTCTTCAGGTGAAATCGAGAAACCGTTGAAAGCTCTGTTTTGCATGTTTTCGGCTACAGCTACCTCGGGTGCTACCGACCACGGTTCACCTTTTTCCAAAACCATTGTGGGCGGATAGTGGTGGTAGATAATCGAGTAGATGTCTGAAAATCCTTCGGTGGAAACCACCTCTTCGGTAAATAAACTTTTGTCTTCTTTTCTGAATGTAATGTGTCTTTTCGGGGGGATTTTTCCCCTTACCTGGTAGAAAGGCATAACTTATATTAATTTAATCTTAATTGAAAACAAATATACAACTTTTTACATTCGTTTTGAAAGCTAGACTTGCCAAGAAATATATTTATATCATATTCAC
>WFZS01000149.1 GCA_015489465.1 Bacteroidales bacterium
ACCTATAAATATGCCGGACAAAATTTATATATAAATAAAAGTCTTAAAAAGGAAAATAACTAACCTTTTATTCTTTGATAATTTTATTATAAAAAACTTTTGTAAAATCTTTAAGGTTTGGGTAATTCGAGAATTTCCCAGCTTTTTTCGGCGGCAAGTTTTTCAGCACCTTTAATTGAGAAATCTTTTCTTACGGCAATTTGTTTTCCGTCAACAACCACCTCTACGTAGTAAATCTTATCCTTTTTAACTGTTTTGGTGTCAATAACGTTAAAAGAAAGATCATGCTTTTCCTTTTGTGCCCACTCAATTAATTTGCTTTTGTAGTTTATGTCCGAATTAAGAAGGTTTTCAATGTCGAAATGAACGGGAATTATCCGGTTTACTAAGATTTTCTTTGTGAAATTATAACCTTTGTCAAGATAAATCGCTCCGACAAAAGCCTCAAAAGCATCTCCCGGAGCCGATTTGCTTCTGTTGTTTTTATTATCTGCAGAAACAATAAGTTTGGCAAGTCCCAGCTTTAACGATAGCTTGTTTAAAGAATTACGGCTGACAATTTTAGAGCGCATTTCAGTAAGTACGCCTTCATTTTCGTAAGGGAACCTTTTAAACAAATAGTCGGCTACTATTGAGCTTAATACCGCATCTCCAAGATATTCAAGGCGCTCGTTGTTTGTTCTAAAACCTCTGATTTTAGTTGATGATGCCGATTTATGTCTTAAAGCCAGTTTATATAAAAAAATATTTCCGGGATAAAACCCGAAAATATTTTTTATGTTGTTTCTAAGATTTTTTTCTTTTGAAAAATAAGCTCGTAAAAAGTCTATAAGTAACAAAACTCAAGGTTTTACCGGACGAACTTTTTAAATATAATGGAAGCGTTATGTCCGCCAAAGCCGAAAGTGTTACTCAATGCGGCATTAACAACCCTTTTTTTAGCTTCGCCGAAAGTGAAATCCAGCTTGCTGTCTATTCTTTCATCAAGATTAAAATGGTTAATTGTAGGCGGAACAATATCATTTTTAACCGCAAGTAAAGTTGCTATTGCCTCAACTGCACCGGCGCCACCCAAAAGGTGTCCCGTCATTGATTTTGTTGAATTTATATTGATATTGTAAGCGTGTTCGCCAAACAATTTCTTTATTGCAAGCGGTTCCACGATATCACCCACGGGTGTTGAAGTTCCGTGAGTATTTATGTGATCTATTTCTTCAAGTTTTAATCCCGAATCTTCCACGGCGGCTTTCATACAAAGGTATGCTCCGTATCCTTCGGGATGAGGTGCTGTCATATGATGTGCATCACCCGATAAACCGGCTCCTGCTACTTCGGCATAAATTTTAGCACCGCGAGCCAGTGCATGTTCGAGTTCTTCAAATATCAGTCCTGCACCTCCTTCACCCATAACGAAACCGTCTCTGTCTTTGTCAAACGGTCTGGATGCTGTTTTCGGATCGTCGTTTCTTGTTGATATGGCATGCATTGCATTAAAGCCTCCTACACCTACCGGTGTGATGGCTGCTTCGGAGCCTCCTACGACAAAAGCGTCGGCTTTGCCCAAACGTATGTAGTTAAAAGCATCTGCAAGAGCGTTTGCCGAAGATGCACATGCCGAAACAGTGGCAAAATTAGGACCTCGGAATCCATATTTTATTGAAATATGGCCCGAGGTAATATCTGCTATCATCTTAGGAATAAAGAAAGGGTTGAATCTCGGTGTGTGGTCGTTTCTTACGAAACCTTCCACTTCGGACTGAAACGTTTCCAATCCACCGATACCGGAAGCCCATATTACACCAACCCTGTCACCGTTAACATCCGACTCGTGTAATTTCGAATCCTCAACGGCTTCAGTAGCTGCTATCAATCCGTATTTTGCATAAAGGTCGTATTTCCTTGCGTCTTTACGCTCAAAATAGTTCCTTTCATCAAAATTCTTTACTTCACAAGCTATTTGTGTTTTGAACTTTGATGCGTCAAAATGTGTGATGTGATCACATCCGCTTACCCCTTTCAGTAAATTTTCCCAAAACTCGGGAACCGTATTACCTACAGGGGTAATTGCACCAATACCGGTTACAACTACCCTTTTTAATTCCATTGATAATTTGTTTTCTACAAATGTTCTTCAATATACTTGATAGCGTCGCCTACTGTTTCGATTTTTTCAGCGTCTTCATCGGGAATTGAAAGGTTGAATTCTTTTTCGAATTCCATAATCAATTCAACTGTGTCAAGAGAGTCTGCTCCCAAATCATTTGTGAAGCTGGCTTCGTTAACAACTTCGCTTTCTTCTACTCCAAGCTTATCAACGATAATGCTTACAACTTTTGAACGTACGTCTGACATATTTGTTAATTTTAATTGGTTAAAAACTGCTGCAAAGTAATGTATTAATGATATAAAAAACAAATAAAAGTAATTTTTTAAGTATTATTTACATTTAAATCAATGCTTAACGCTTTCTCAATATAGTTTTGGTTTCGTTTTTTATCGGCTCAAATATACAAAAATTCTAAAAATTGCTTATTCCGGGTTGACCCTCGTATAAATGATATTACCTTTGCTTTGTCGGTAATTTATAAGCAGATGAAACGAATAGCGCTTTTTGCATCCGGTAACGGAACTAACGTACAGAGGATTGCTGAATATTTTAAGGATAATCCCGGGGTTGAAATATCAGCGGTTTTTACTAATAATCCCAATGCCGGAGTGTTAAAAAGGTGTGCTGCATTAGGTTTAACGGCTGTTATTTTTACCAAAAACGATTTTTATAACAGCAATAAAATCGTTGACATGGTTAAAGCTTTAAATGTGGATTTGGTGGTTTTGGCAGGATTTCTTTTACTTGTTCCCGGAAATTTTATCAAAGAATTTAAAAACAGGATAATTAATATTCATCCCGCTTTATTGCCGAAATACGGAGGAAAAGGTATGTACGGTCATCATGTTCACGAAGCTGTTATAAAGAATAAAGAGAAAAAATCCGGTATTACAATACATTATGTCAATGAACATTACGATGAAGGACAGACGATATTTCAAACGGAAGTAACGGTTGCGGATAATGAAACACCGGAATCTTTGGCTGAAAAGATACATAAATCGGAATACGAACATTTTCCGGTAGTTATCGAGAAACTGTTGTCCGGTTTTTAAGGTAAAATGATAAACTTATAATGCTTTTCAATATTGTTTATAACCGTTGAAAGTATATAAACTCCCGGTGGTAATGCCGAAGCATTAAAAATTATTTTTTTGTATCCGTAAACAAATTTTACATTTCCCTGATATTTTCCCGAGTTGTTATAAAGTTTTAATTCAACATCTTGTGCTGGGGTATCTCCTATCGGAATGGTAACTTCGGAACTTTTGTTTTTATTAACCGGATTGGGATAAATACTACCCAAAACGGTTATGTAATTATGTTTAACAAGAGTGTCAACTGATGTTGCGGTGAAAGCATAAAGTGTTACGTCGTATTTTCCGGGTACATCATATTTTATTAACGGTGGATTATTTTCATCCGAACCGGCGGGATTGCCACCTTCAAAAATCCATTTATATTTTATAATGTTTCCTTGTGACGTGTTAATGAAGTTTACATAACTACCGTTCAAAATTTTTGTTACATCGCTTTCGAAACTGGGAATAACTTTACCTGAATTTTTGTAAGAACCGTTTAATGTCATAACACCGGTATTTTCCGGGTCGAGCCAAGGTTTTAGCTGCCTTTCGGGTCCGGAACCGTTTTTGTCCCAGTGGTCGGAAAATTTACCGAAATAATCGGGTGCATTCAAAAAGTCGCAAGAAGCATCACCGCCTGTCAGGGTACCCGTTATTAGTTTTTTTTCATTGAATAAAGGAGAACCCGATGAGCCGCCCTCGGTTACCCCGTGTCCGTGTTCGGTCTCTATCCATGTTACTTTCCAAAAAGGAGCTTCGGGATTTTCATTACCGTAATAATATGAGGATACAGCATTGTCGTATGTAGAAATAAATGTAATATCGCCTTGGGGATGATGTATCGTAACACCTCCGGAAGGTGTTGCGCCCGACCTGTCCCAGCCGTTGTAATATAAATTATCATCCCCCGGAATGGTGTCTTTCAATAATAGAAGTTTGAAATCCGAATATTTGTATTTATCCGGTGATGAACCGTTTGCAATAAGTGATGAACCGCTAAACGTCACGGGAACAGGTGGTGTTTCGGGTCTAGAGCAGTCTTCAGATTCATATTTAAAATCAAAAACCCATTGTAAATAATCTGTTGGTGTTGAAGTTCTTCCGCAATGATTTGCCGTTAAAATATACGGTTTCCAATCTTGTGCCGTGTTATTTATCAACGAACCCGTGCACCAAAAAAGACCGTCACCGTCTTTTACCAAAATCCTTGCAACTCCGTTTTTTTGATTTTTCCATTCCAAACCTTCACTGCAGTTTACCGCAACTTCGCATTCACCCGCATCGCCGAATCCTTTGGTTGCATTTAAGATAATACCGATTTCATTGATTTCAAACGGAATTTTTCCCATTTCATTTGTGGAGTATTCAATTACCAGAGTGTTTCCTTCCAAAAGCCCGGTAGTGAAAAATTCTCCGTTATTTCGAAAGGTAAAAGCACCTTTGTATTTAGCGGTTTCGGGAGAGTAGATATAAAGTCTGTCGTTTTTTTTAAGTCTTAAATTTTTAAAATAAACATTGAGAAATTTAGCATTTGTAGTTTTAAATCCCGCTTTCCAAACAAAAAATCCGTTAACATATTCCCATTTACCTTTGATGTTTTTGTTTTTTAATCTGATTGTTAATCCCGCCCTGGCAGGTGAAGGTGTTATTATGGTATTTTTTTGTTTGATGTTTTTATCGAAAGTTATTTTTTCAATGTTTATTAGCCGGGGTGTTTTAAGGTTAAATTTCAAAGAAAAGGGCACGCCCTTAATATGAGGTTGTCCGTAAGCGGTTAAAGCCGGCAAGAAAATCAATATCGAAAAAATAAACCTCTTTATTCCTGAAATTTTCATGCATTATGATTTTAAATCTTGTTTTTAAAATTTCCCGAATTTGAATACAAGATGTACGGAAAATCCCCTGGTAACTTCACTATCAATAATTGTTGAATTATTTTTTGTGGTAAGCCTGTAATCCAGACCTAAAGCCATTCTGAAATGTTTTGTTAAAGTAATGTTTAATTCCACGCCCGGAACAAAAATAAAGTAGGTAAAAGCTGTGTAATTGCTAATATAATCGTTAAATAAAATATAACCTCCACCTCCAAATATCAAGGGAACGCTAACATTTATAACTTGTGTCCCTCTAATTACAGGTTCAATTAATAAACCGGTGTATCCACCCGATTTACCTCTGATATATCCGTTTTCAAAATACTTAATATGACTATACCCGTAAAGAGCTCCTCCGATTCCAAGACTATGATTAATAATCCATGCACCTTTGCCTCCCAAAATGAAGGCATTGTTATCATCTGTACGGGTGTATCCCACGGAAAAACCTCCGTAACCTCCGCTGCTGAAATTTTTAGTTGATGATAGAGATTTTATTTCATTTTTATTTTGAGAAAATAATATAACAGGTGTTATTAAAAACAACGTTAAGATAAAAATAGACCTGGCCATATAAATCAAATTTAATGTTTGTCAAATATAATGGTTCAAAATAGAATATCGAAATAATTTATTTTGTTTTTAAATAGTATTTATAAGGTGTTGAAATACAGAGTTAAAAGTTGAAAATAACCGGTTTTAAAAATTATAACGGTGTGAAAAACAAATGTTTATCTGTTTTCTATTTATTATATTTACATCACAAAAAAACGATGATTTTATAATTTAAAAAAGTAAAACAAAAAGCTTTGATACTTAGTTGTTTAATAAAATAAAAACAGATAAATGAAAACAAGAAGGGAATTCATAAAGATATCCACGGCGGGTGCCGGTGCTGCGGCTCTGGGTCTTCATTCTCTTAATGTAAAAGGTTTTGACCTTTTTAAGAATGAAAGCATAGAGTCTGTCAGTGATGAGGATATGACCCCTTACCCTACCTATTGTGAGGTTTGTTTCTGGAAATGTGCCGGTTGGACTTATGTTGACAAAAAAGGCAAGATACGTAAGATCATAGGAAACAAACACGATCCTCACAGTAACGGTCGGTTGTGTCCGAGAGGTACGGGTGGAATAGGTATGTATTATGATGAAGACAGGTTGAAGTATCCTCTGATAAGGGAAACAAAGCCTGACGGAAGCCAGTATTTCAGAAGAGCCACTTGGGATGAGGCACTTGATAAAGTTGCCGGTAAAATGAAAGAAATTGCAGAAAAATACGGTCCGGAATCTTTCGGCTTATTTAATCATGGTAATCCCGGGGCTCATTTTGAACATCTTATGAGAGCTTACGGTTCCGAATCTAATGCGGAGCCTGCTTTTGCAAACTGTAGGGGTCCGCGTTCCGTTGCTTATTTCTCCACATTCGGAGCTTATATAGGTTCTCCCGAGAATACCGATATCAGGGATACACGCTGCTTGGTTCTCATAGGCTCGCATATAGGCGAAAATATGCACAACAGCCAGGTGCAAGAGATGTCGCAGGCTATTGACAACGGTGCTACGATTATTACCGTTGATCCCCGGTTGAGTACGGCAGCTAGTAAATCCAAGTATTGGTTGCCCATAAAACCTTCAACCGACATAGCCTTACTTTTGGCCTGGATACATGTTCTTATTTATGAAGAACTTTACAACAAAAAATTCGTTGAGAAATATACCTTCGGTTTCGATCAGCTCAAAGAGCATGTTAAAGATATGACACCCGAGTGGGCTTATGGTATTACCACCATTGAACCCGAATTGATAAGAAGAACAGCCCGCGAAATGGCGGGTGCTGCACCACATGTTGTAATTCATCCCGGACGCCATGTGGTTTGGTACGGTGACGACACGCAGAGGGAACGTGCAATGGCAATTCTTACGGCTCTACTGGGTGCTTGGGGTAAACGCGGAAGTTTATATTTTTCGGAAGGTATTCATGTACCTCATTATCCTCAACCCGAATATCCTGAACCTAAATGGACTTGGAAAGATATACACGGCGACAAGTATAAACTTGCAACCATGGGAATAACCACCGAAATATTAAAAGCGTCGGTACCCAAATACGGTTACAAACATCAAATAAAAGCATGGTTGGTAGCCGGAACAAACCTTCCTTTGTCACTGCCCGATAAAAAGTTGTTCAAAGAAGCTGCCGACGCTGTTGAGTTTATCGCTGTTATGGATACCATGCCTATGGATATAACGGGATATGCCGATGTGGTGTTGCCCGAGGCTACTTATCTTGAAAGATACGACTTCCTCAGAGCTGCACCTAACAGGGTCCCAACGATAGCATTGCGTATGCCGGCAGCAAAACCCAAATACGAATCGAAACCGGGTTGGTGGATTGCCAAACAAATAGGTGAGCGTTTGGGATTGCACGATTATTTCAATTACGATGATTATTCCGAAGTTATAGACTGGCAGTTGAAGCAACTGGGAACCTCTCTTGAAGAGATGAAAAAAATAGGTGTTAAAGAGTTTCCGCGTGAGTCGGGTCCATTATATCTTGGTGATGATGAAGACTTTGAATTTAATACAAGTACAGGTAAAATTGAACTTTATTCATTGGATTTAGCAGACAACGGATTCGACCCGTTGCCTGTTTATACTCCGCATCCCGAACCTCCGGAAGGATTTTACAGACTCATATACGGAAGAGCTCCAATGCATACATTTTCGCGTACAACAAATAATCCCAATTTGTATGACTTGATGCCGGAGAATAATGTTTGGGTTAATCCGAAAATTGCAGATTTGTGGGGTTTGAAAAACGGAGATGAAGTATGGTTGAAAAACCAAGACGGTGCCGTGACCAATTTCCCTGTAAAAGTACGTGTGACGGAAAGGATAAGATGGGATTCCGTATATATGGTGCATGGCTTCGGTCATAATGATAAAAGGCTTTCACGGGCTTACGGTAAGGGAGCCAGCGATGAGCTGATGATAACAAATATTATGATTGACCCGGTTATGGGAGGTGCCGGTATGAGAGGTAATTTTATTACGTTTTTAAAAGAAAAACCTGAAAATAAAGAGGAGGTTGAATCATGAGATATGCAATGGCAATAGATACCGCTAAATGCGTGGGTTGTGGTGACTGTGTAGTTGCTTGTCAAACGGAAAACAATGTTCCGCACGGGTATTGCCGCGACTGGATAGTTGAAAATGTCAGCGGAAGTTATCCCAATGTACAGATTGAACTCAGGTCCGAGAGATGTAATCATTGTGATAATGCACCTTGTGTGCGTTGCTGTCCTACGGGGTCCAGTCACATTGCCGAGGGTGGAATAGTACTGGTAACACCCGAGGAATGTATAGGTTGCGGTGCATGTATAGAGTCGTGTCCTTATGATGCACGTTATGTTCATCCCGATTTCGGATATGTTGACAAATGTACTTTTTGTAAACACAGGGTTGATAAAGGACAAAATCCGGCATGTGTGGATGTGTGTCCAACGCACTGCTTACACTTCGGCGACCTTGATGATCCCAACAGTGATGTTTCGAAAGCTTTGAAAAACAGAGATTGGAAGGTGCTTGCTCCGGAAGCCGGTACAAAACCTCAATTATATTTTCTTATCTAATAAAAAATAACGAAAATGAAAGAAGAACTATTTGTAAGCGGTCGTAATATTCCCAATATAGATCCATATCTTCATTTATGGCACTGGGAAATCCCGTTATATCTTTTCTTGGGAGGCTTGTCTGCCGGAATATTATTTTTTGCAGGCTACTTTTATGTGATGAGAAAAGAACGCGATATGTCGGCAACAATAAAACTTGCCCCTTTGTTTGTTCCGTTCTTTCTTGTGATAGGTCTGGGAGCATTGTTTCTCGATCTTCACCATAAACTTTATTTCTGGCAACTTTATACGACAATTAGATTCGAATCGCCTATGTCGTGGGGAGCATGGACACTTATGGCCGTAACACCCTTATCCATATTATGGGCGTTTTCATATTTAAGAGATGTCTTTCCGAATTTAAAATGGCCGTATGCTTGGTTGGATAAACTGGAAGAGATTTTGAAAAAGTACCGTAAAGCTATGGCTTGGGTTCTAATGATGCTCTCAATAATACTTGGTGTTTATACCGGTATATTGCTTTCCGCCTTTAATGCACGTCCGTTGTGGAATACCTCCATTTTAGGACCTTTGTTCCTTGTTTCGGGTTTCTCAACGGGATTGGCATTTACAATTTTACTTTCAAAAAGTAAATACGAGAGAAAGGTATTAACCAGAATAGACCTGATATTCATTTTTACCGAACTATTTTTCATTATACACATGTTGATGGGCTTGCAAGCAGGCACACAAGTTAGTTTGGAAGCTGCCGGTTTGTTCCTCGGAGGTGAATTTACGGTTACATTCTGGGTATTTGTGGTAATTCTGGGGTTGGCATTTCCGGCAACTCTAGAGGTTTTGGAATTACGCGGATATCATGTTCCGGGTTGGATTCCTTCGGCTTTGATATTGATAGGAGGTTTGGTATTCAGGTTTGTTATACTTGAAGCCGGACAGATAACAAGATACTTATATTAATAAACAAATCATTATACGATTATGAGCGAACATAAAAATAACGGTAGTACAAAATATTTGAACCCTTACTTCGGAGGGGTGCTTTTGGGACTTGTACTTATAGCAACGTTTTTTATTACCGGCAGAGGTCCGGGTGCCAGCGGTGCCGTTAAAAGTCTTGTTGTTGAAACCGTTGATGTTGTGGCACCTTCACATGCAGAATCCAACGGGTATTTCTCAAGATTTCTTGCAGACGGAAAATCACCGCTGAATTCGTGGTTGGTTTTCGAAAGTATGGGGATTTTCTTCGGCGGACTGTTATCCGGGGTGATTTTCGGGAGGATTAAAAAATTCAGAGTTGAGCATAATCCCAATATAACAAGCAAAACGCGATTGATAGCCGCTTTGGTTGGCGGTATGTTTTTCGGTATAGGTACGCAGTTCGGAAGAGGTTGTACCAGTGGTGCCGCAATGAGTGGAACGGCGGTATTTTCTTTCGGAGGGTTTCTTGTAATGGTAGGAATATTTGCAACAGGTTATGCTCTTGCATGGTTTTTCAGAAAATTATGGTTATAACAATTTAAAAATTAAAAATATATGGGACCTTTAATACCAAACGGAGTAATAGCATCAGGCTGGGATTTTGTGATAGCTATTTTGATAGGTCTGGTTTTCGGATTTATTTTGGAAGCTTCGGGTTTTTCTTCATCACGTAATATTGCCGGAGTTTTTTACGGATATAACTTTGTAGTTCTTCGTGTTTTCTTCACTGCCGTAATAGTGGCAAATGTCGGATTTCTTTATCTTGATTATTTCGGGTGGTTAGACTTGTCTAAAGTATATGTTTTACCCACTTATTTTGGCCCTATGCTTTTGGGAAGTATAATAATGGGGCTGGGTTTTATAATAGGAGGCTTTTGTCCCGGAACCACATTCACGGCTATAGCCATAGGAAAAAAAGATGCTTTGTTTTTCTTTATAGGAATTTTTATAGGAATATTTTTATTCGGTGAAGGTTTCCCGTTGTATGATAAATTTTATGCAAGTGGATACATGGGGAATGCTACTATTGAGGATGTTCTCGGAATTTCGGCACAATGGTTTACCGTTATTATGACTGTTGTTGCATTGGCATCTTTTTGGGTTACAGCCGAAATTGAAAAGAAAGTAAGAAAGAATCGTAAAGAATATAAATTCTAATAACATGAATAAGAACTATATATTTTTGACAATATTGATGCTTGCTCTTGCCGTGGGAACTTTGTTCCTTCATAAAGAAAAGGAGTATGAGCAAATAAAACCCGAAGAGTTATTGTGGGATATAATTCAACCCACAAGGTACGTAACTACCGATCAGGTAGCCAAAATGATAATAGCTAAGGATCCTACATTGGAACTTGTGGATGTCAGGGATTCCAAGCAATTTGAGAAATTTTCATTACCCAATGCGGTTAACGTTCCGCTTTCGGATATTTTAAAACCCGAAAGTCAGGATTATTTCGGATTGCCGGGTGTAAAAGTCGTTTTCTTTTCAAATGACGATATTACTGCCGATCAAGCATGGGTAATCACGAAAAGAATGGGTTATAATGATACTTACGTAATGAAAGGCGGGTTGAATTGTTGGATAGAAACGATAATACAACCCAAAGAACCAGAAGAAACGGCACCCTATACAGAGTTTGAAAAATATCAATTTAGAAAAGGTGCCCAAATGTATTTTACGGGTGCCAAAGTTGAAAGTTCGGCAAAAAAAACCGAGGTTAAAGTCAGAAGACGTAAAAAAACTTCTGTAGCTGCAGGAGGTTGTTAACAGTTTATTTTTAAGTTAAAGAAAAAAATACGAAAATGCATATACACGAAACTAATCCCAAAAAAACATTGATAACCGTTTTGGTTTTTGCTTTGATTATATTGGCAGGTTTTCTTACGGTAAAAAAACCTAAATTCAGGTATAAAAAAACATTGGCCGAAACAGTTGGAATGCTTGAAAAGAAAGAGGGGTGTTTTAAACCTTGGCAACTAGTTGATGTTTTAAGTAAAGTGAATAACAAAGTTGTATTGATTGATATCAGAAATAAATTCGAATACGGTCAAGGACATATACCGGGTTCGGAAAATATATCCGCTTACGACCTTACCAAAGATAAAAATATAAAACATCTTGAGGAGCTTAAAAATAATGGGATGACCGTTGTTTTATACGGTAATGACCAGTTACAGGCAAACGGACCGTGTGTTTGGTATCGTATGGTAGGTTTCGACAATGTTAAAGTGCTTATGGGAGGTTACGAATATTATAAAAAGCATAAAGATAACCTTGAGGCAACTAAAAATTTGGATGATTATATTAAAGAGATACCAAGGTATGATTTTGCAAAAGTAGCTTCTTCAAAAGGTGAGGTAAAAACTGAAAACAAACCGAAAAAAGCTAAAATAAAAGTCAGAAGAAGAAAGAAAACCGCTGTAGCAGCGGGAGGTTGTTAAACGTTTGATAGAAAATTTTTTTAAATCTTAAATCGTTAATCGGCGTTCAATATTCTGCATTCTTTTTGAACTCCGAATGTCAATTAAGGAATGATAAATGATGATTTTCGGGTTGTTTTAATATTTGTCATGAAGTTCAAAAAACAACGAGTTTAAATATAAACTTTATTAAAATCTTCAATCGTTAATCAGCGTTCAATATTCTACATTCTTTTTGATCTCCGAATATCGATTAAGGAATGAAGAATGATGATTGATAAATTTTATTAATTGCGGTTTTTTCGAGCTGTTTCAATACTTTTTACAAATATTGAGATTAATTCATTATTTTCTTTTTTAGCCTTTATAATTTTTTGTTTATTCTCATATAGATTTGCTTGAATAATTATTTGAAGCCCAACAAAAGTTTCACGTAATTCTTTTAAAACAATTTTCATTTTATGTATGAAATCATTTTTTGATTCTGCACTTTGTGCCTCACCATAGTTTAAAGCAACTGAAGTTCCAGAGCGTACTATTTGATTTGCTAAGGTATTACCGGCTTTTGAATTGGGCATTTCATTTACAATATCAATGATTAACACAGAAAAATCAATCAATCTTTTTTCTAAGTTATACTTGTCCATTATTA
>WFZS01000150.1 GCA_015489465.1 Bacteroidales bacterium
AATACTTGTAAATCAATCTATAAAAATTGCGCCCGAGATTGTCACGGTGAGTGATGCGAACTTTAGGAGCATCGTATCGAACCGTGTGTGGGTAGGCTTACCCCGCCACTATTCGACAATCTAACCATGACTGCCTCTCCCGCCCTGATACAACGTCATTTATGATTGTTGAAAATTTATTTTCTTATCTCTAGGTATCACGTTTAACTTTGTAAATATATTTGCATCCAACTTTTAAAATTCAATAAAACATGCCAAAAATTCTTTTACTGATATTGATAGGAATAGTTATCTATTACTTTATTAAATGGAGTAAATCTTCCAACGGCAATAACCAAACAAAACAAAAAGAATATACAAGCGGTAACGGAGGTAAAGGTTCAAGTTACGGGAAATGGGTAGGTGGAGGCTTGGGTTGGGCTTTCGGCGGTCCTTTGGGTGCCATATTGGGTTTTGTATTCGGAAAAATGTACGACGACATGTCAAAAGGAACATACGAATACGGAAGGCATCCCGGCAGCGATTTCACGTTGAGTTTGGTGGTTCTTACGGCTGCAGTGATGAAAGCCGACGGAAAAGTTTTACGCTCTGAACTCGATTACGTTAAAAAGTTCTTTTACGCTAACTTCGGAAACGAAGCCCCCAAGCTGATAAAACTTCTTGGAGAAGTTTTAAAGCAAGATATCGATATTAAACAAATTTCCGTTCAAATAGGTTCTCATCTTGACAATGCATCAAAACTTCAGCTGTTACACTATCTGTTTGGAATTGCGGCTGCCGACGGTAAAGTTGACAAAGTTGAAAACGAAAAAATCAGGGAGATAGCAAATTACATGGGCATTCCACCGGCCGACTTCAAATCCATTGAAGCCATGTTTTATAAAGATACGGAGGCAGCTTACAGCATTCTGCAAATCAGCCCGGATGCTACCGATGCCGAAGTTAAAAACGCATACCGCGAGATGGCTAAAAAATATCACCCCGACAGGGTGGCAAATTTAGGTGAAGAGGTCAGGAAGGCGGCGGAACAGAAATTCCAAAAAGTTAACGAAGCATACGAAACAATAAAAAAGGAAAGAGGTATGAAATAAACCTGCCTCAATTAAACTTTTTAATCCCCATTAATAACTGTCAACAAGCGACATAACTTTTATCACTTTTGCAACATCATCATAAGTTGAGTCCGTTTCAAGATTTAAAACAACGGGAATACCAGGAATAATATCGAAATAATTTTTAGTAAAAAATCCTTCACCGTTTTCCGTTGACAGATAAACATCTTTGGCAAAAGTATCAGTCGTAACCGTCAGCTTGTATCCCGTTTCGTTTTTTTCAGTCTTTAATTTAATATTGGGTTTTTTAAGAGCCAAATCTTTAGGTTTTACAAAGAAAAATTCATTTTCGGCAAGTGTTTTTTCAGGGGTAATGACTTTAGCAACCATAACCAAATCGTTTACGGTATGATTATTCGGCAACGACTTAATATTTTCCGTAAAATATACTTTACTCGAATTGGCAGGTATTGTAAGAGATTTGCCGTATTTGTTAATCAATTTTCCGTTAAAATCATAAAGTTCCACTGTAAGAACAGCTTCGGTATCCTCTTTCTTATCCGAGACTATATAAACATTAAGTTTACCGTCTTCTTCAAACGGTGATACGAGTACAGGTTTATACAGTTCCTTGACTTTATAATGCAATGCTTTCCACTTACCGTAGTAATCCACACTCGACCATGATGCTACAGGCCACACGTCATCGAGCTGCCAATATAAAGTACCCATACACATGGGTCTTGCCCTTCGGTGTGCTTCAATTCCCATTCCGATACCGTAAGCCTGCATAACCTGACTTAAATAAACATACGATTCAAAATCTTTAGGTTTATTATAGTACCATTTGAAATATTTATCTATCACGGGATAACCGATCCTGTGTTTTTGATGTGCTTTCATCACTTCCGAATCTATATGCCTGTCTTCCGGTAAGGTGAATTTTTTTATTGTACTCATGTCAGGTAAACTCTGAAATCCGTATTCACTGACAAACCTGCCGATATGCTCCGGTTTTGTGAAATATTCAAAAGGATATTGTCCGTGCCATACACCCCAATAATGTAAGTCACCTTCAGTATTTGCTACCTCACCCCAATTTTTCAAAGGTGAAGAAGGCCAGTAAAACCTTTGAGGGTCGTTCATATGAACAACATCCGGCAATATCTTTTCAAATATTTTCAAATAATTATTCCAAACTGTTGCGGAATCTTTTTTATTATATGCTTTCGGCCAACCCCAATGATGCCAGCCTTCAAATATCTCATTATTACCGCACCACATTGCCAACGAAGGATGATTCCGCAATCTTTTTACCTGATACTCAGCCTCTTTTTTAACATTATCCGTAAAATGTTTATCGCCTGGATACATATCGCAAGC
>WFZS01000151.1 GCA_015489465.1 Bacteroidales bacterium
GTAAAAAGTATGAGTTGGCATTGACACAGATGCATCATACAATGGAAGGACGTCCCATTGTAAGGGAAACAACATTGAAAGATTACATAAAAAATCCTTTATCGGGTAATGAAAAGCATAAGCTTGACGAAAAGAATAATGTATCGTTGTATCAAAAGTTGGAATTTGACGGTATCCAGTGGGGAATGACTATTGACCTAAATGCATGTACAGGTTGTTCCAACTGTGTTATTTCATGTCAGGCTGAAAACAATGTTGCGGTAGTAGGAAAAGATCAGGTTCGCAGGCGTAGGATAATGCACTGGATGCGTATTGACAGATACTATTCCGAAGATTTCGAAAATCCGGAAGTATTCCACATGCCTGTAATGTGTCAGCATTGCGACAATGCTCCTTGTGAAAATGTTTGTCCTGTGGCTGCAACGAATCACAGTAGTGAAGGTTTGAACCAAATGGCTTATAACCGCTGTATTGGAACTCGTTACTGTATAAACAACTGTCCTTATAAAGTTAGGCGTTTCAACTGGTACGAGTACGTTAACAACAATAGTTTCGATTACAATATGAACAGCGAACTGGGTAAACTTGTTCTTAATCCTGATGTTACCGTTAGACAAAGAGGTGTTGTTGAAAAATGTTCTCTTTGTGTTCAACGTATTCAAGAGAAAAAGTTGCAAGCTAAAATTGAAAACAGGGATATTTACGACGGTGAAATTCAGGTTGCTTGTCAACAAAGTTGTCCTACCGATGCAATTCAGTTTGGTAATTTACTTGACAAAAACAGCAAGGTAGCTCAAATAGTTAAAGAGCCAAGAATGTACCACTTGCTAGAAGAATTGCATACTTTACCGTCAACAAGCTATTTGACGAAAGTTAGAAATAAAGATGAGAATTCTCATAATGGAGAACATCACGCTTAAAATTGATAATGACTAAAACAGATAAAAATGTATAATACCAGAGTCAGAGGAGTTTTAATTAAAGGGAATAAAAGTTACAGCCAGGTAACTAAAGATATCCTTGAGCCGCTTTATGCTCCCAAAGCGCCGACATGGTGGAAAATATCGGCATTTGTTGCAACTGTTGCTCTTCTTTTGGGGGCTTGGGCAATTTATGTAACCATTTCCACGGGTATAGGTACTTGGGGATTGAATAATAATGTTGCGTGGGGATGGGCTATCATTAACTTTGTTTGGTGGATCGGGATTGGTCATGCCGGAACCGCATTTTCAATATTTTTGCTTATCGTTCGTCAAAAATGGAGAACTTCCATCAACCGTGCGGCTGAGGCAATGACTATCTTTGCCGTTATGGCAGCAGGATTGTTCCCGTTGATTCACATGGGACGTATTTGGGACGGTTTTTTCATTTTCCCATACTGGAATACAAGAGGTCCGTTGTGGGATAACTTTAACTCACCGTTATTTTGGGACGTTACGGCTATTTCCACTTATCTTACGGCATCTTTCCTTTTCTGGTATGTGGGAATGATTCCTGATTTTGCAATTATTAGAGAACAAGCAGCTTCTAAATTAAGAAGAAAAATATACGGTATTTTGAGTTTCGGATGGCTTGGTAACGCAAAAGGCTGGTTACGTTTTGAAACCGCAGCTTTACTTATGGGAGGTATGGCTGCACCTTTGGTAGTTTCCGTACACTCTATTGTATCTATGGACTTCTCTGTTTCAGTTATACCCGGTTGGCACACTACCATTTTCCCTCCATATTTTGTTATAGGAGCTATTTTCTCAGGATTTGGAATGGTACTAACCCTTACTATAATTATGAGGAAACTCTACAAATTTAACGATTATATCACAGATGGTCACCTGGATGCAGTAGCCCGTATTCTTACGTTTATATCTTTGATTATGGGTACAGCTTATCTTACAGAGCTTTTTATGGCATGGTATTCAGGTTCGGAGTATGAATTGTTTACCTTTATGAAAAACAGGGTTACAGGTGATTATACTTTTGCTTATTGGACGATGTTAACATGTAATGCAATAATACCTCAGTTGTTTTGGTTCAAGAAGATAAGAAAAAATATAACAGCGGTATTTATAATATCTATATTTATAAACATAGGAATGTGGTTTGAACGTTACGTTATCGTTGTTACATCCTTGTCAAAAGACTTTTTACCTTCAGGATGGGCAATGTATAAACCGACTTTTATCGAGATTTCCATTTATATAGGAACACTCGGACTGTTTGTTCTAGGAGTGTTGTTGTTCTTCCGATATGTTCCTATGATTGCTATACATGAAGTTAAACATGTTTTGAAAGAAACATCCACAGATCCTTCATTTGCAGAAAATAACAGTGAAAAACATTAAACAGGTTTAATAATAATGATAATGAACAGAACTAAGATTTTAGGTATATACGAAGATCACGAAGTACTGCTCGAAGCTTTGGACAAGGTTCAAAGTAAGGGGTTCAAAGTAAAGGATGTTTTTTCACCTTTTCCTATTCATGAGGTTTGGGAAAAGTTGGATCTTCATACCAGAATACCATACGCCACTTTTATTTACGGTGCTTCGGGAACGGCAATGACTTTTGCGTTTTTGTATTGGTCGTCGGTAGTTAACTATCCGTTAAAGTTCGGTGGAAAGCCCTTAAATACATTGTCGTTTGTGATAATAATGTTTGTATTGACAATATTGGTGGGGACTATAATGACTTTCCTTACTTTATTGTGGAGACAAAGGCTTTATCCGGGTAGGAAAGTGGAAATGCCCGACCCGAGAACCGTTGACGACAAGTTTGCTTTGGTGATTGAAAAAACCGATGACCTTGACGATAAAAAGATGGAAGAGCTGAATACATTGTTGAAAGAAACCGGAGCTATTGAAATAAAAGAATCAAATGTACAGTATTATGAAAAATAAGTTTTTGCATAGATTTAAGTATATTACACTTGTTATAGTAGTACTTGCTTTTTTCTCGTCGTGTACGGTGGATAAAAATGACCCCGGACGTGACTATATGGGGAAGTTCGATATGTACTATACAAAATTTTATAAAGCCTTTACCCCGAATAAGATTTTACCGCACGGACAGACTAACCAGGCTCCTCCCAAAGGAACAGTACCTCGCGGTCACAAGCCTTTCCCGTTAAAAGGTTCTAATGTTCAGGAAAGACTTAACGGACAAACCAAAGCCGGTGAAATCTTGAAAAATCCTTTGAAACCTACCAAAGAGGTAATTGCCGAAGGTAAAAGGCAGTTCAATATATTTTGTGCCGATTGTCATGGAAAACAAGGAAAGGGTGACGGGCACCTTTATACAGCCGGTTTGTATCCCGCAAAACCAACATCTTTGGTTGATAATTATGTGCAAAGCAAACCGGATGGTGAAATATTTTATGTGATTACAAAGGGTTCAATTTCCGGATTGATGCCGGGACATGAAATCCAGATAAAACCTGAAAACCGTTGGAAAATTATTCATTATTTAAGAACACTTGCCAAATAAATTTTTGGATTAGTATAAAAAATATCACTCATGGATAAAAAATTACAGTTAAGCGGAAAGTTCAAAACGGCAATGTTTGTCTTGATAGCTATTGGAATAGTTACAGTTGTTGTGGGTTTGATTCAAAATCCCGTTAGAATGTGGGCAAACTTGTTACTTAATAACTTTTATTTCTTTTCACTTGCAATAGGTGCGGCATTTTGGCTGGCAATTCAAGCTATTACCCAGTCGGGTTGGTCGGCAGGACTTTTGAGAATACCTCAGGCGATGAGTAACTATCTTATTGTTTCAATGATATTGTGGGCTTTGATGTTTTTCGGGGTTCATGATTTGTATCCTTGGACACATGCCGATGCTGTTGCTCACGATGAACTTTTGCAACATAAACATCCCTACCTGAATCTTACTTTTTTTGCCGTTAGATATGTCGTTTTCTTCTTGTTATGGATTTATCTTACACAGCGTATAAGAAAACTTTCACTGGAAGAAGATAAACACGGTGGTTTAACCTACTTTTATAAAATAGAGTTTCTTTCGAAAGTTTTCATATTTGTATTTGCAATAACATTTTCACTTTTTACTGTTGACTGGTTGATGTCTCTTGACCCGCACTGGTACAGTACAATATTTCCCATGAAATATTTCATGAGCTCTTTTTATCACGGTTCGGTTATTATAACGGCGATTGTGGTTATTTTGTGGAAGCAAGGTTACCTGCCGTTTGTTAATAAAAGTCATTTTCACGACCTTTCAAGATATATTTTTGCACTTGGAATTATTTGGGCTTACCTTTGGTTTTCACAATATCTTTTGATATGGTATGCCAATATTCCGGAAGAGACTATTTATTTTGTACCCCGTACATTATCTTATTTTAAATTTTTCTTCTATGCCGAAGTAGTGGTAAACTGGCTGTTCCCGTTCTTATTCTTGATGTGGAACCGTATTGCAAAGAATCCGAATGCATTATTGTTTACTGCGGTAGTATTGAGTATAGGTCACTGGATTGAGCTTTACATGACAATATTCCCCGATACCGTTGATAAACATTATATCGGTTGGCAAGAGATAGGAACCCAATTGGGATTCTGGGGACTTTTTGCCTTGGTAGTGGGATGGTCGTTGTCAAAAATGCCATTGATACCGAAAAATCATCCGTATATAAACGAAAGTTTACATCATCATGTATAAAACCGACAATTATTTGATATAAATTCACAAACTCCTGCTAACTTTAGCGGGAGTTTTTTGTTTTAACACCATGAAAGATGAATTTACCGGTCCGGTTTTATAAACTTTTTAGATGCTGGTCGCTTGATGTTGTTACCGGGGCGGTAGCTTCGGGAATCTTTTTCATAAACATATTTGATGTGAAGATGCCTCTGTGGTGGTGGTTTGTATTGCCGACATCGGTGTGGGTTGTCTATACCTTGGATCACGTTTTAGACGGGTTGAAAGCTAAACAGAAAGAGTTGTCTATCGATAGACATATATATCATTTTAAAAATAAAAAAGTGTTGTTATTAATGATAGGAATCATTGTTGCGATCAATACTATTATCGTTCTTTTTTTTATGCCTTTCAAAATGATATTGTGGGGGGCTATACTTCTGTTTTTATTGGGTTTGTATTTTATAATCAATATTTATTTGTTCGGTAACAATAAGTTTTTAACTCAAAAAGAATTTGCCATTGCTGTATTTTATGTGGCGGGGGTTATGTTGGGACCGCTATTTTATAAAACCGGTTATCCGGAAACATGGCAAATAATATTGACGGTGGTGTTTGTATTGCTGGTATGGATAGAAGGAATTATGGCATCATGGTTTGATTATGAAAACGATTTGCATGACGGCAACATATCTTTTGCTGTTATCTTCGGAAAGAGGAAAACACGGTTTTTTCTTATTTTTTTGATAATCATGACATTTTTGCTACTCAAAGTAACGGTTTTCTTTATAACGGATTTTCGCCGATTTGCTGCTTTAATTGTTGAAGCGTTAATGAATCTTTCGCTTTTATTGATTTTGTTGAATCCCGGAATAATGAAAAAAGGAGAGAGATACAGGGTTTTTGGAGAAATGGTTTTTTGGTTACCTTTTTTATTATTAGTCGTTTAATTTATATTAATTGTTGCAGGTAAAAGTTGTAACTTTGAAAGAAAATCACAAAATATAAAATTATGAAATCATTAAAAGGTACCCGTACGGAACAAAATTTGTTAAAAGCATTTGCCGGAGAGTCACAGGCTAAAATGCGTTACGAATATTTTGCCAAACAGGCAAAAAAAGAAGGACTTGAACAAATAGCTGCAATCTTTGAGGAAACAGCCTTAAACGAAAAAGCTCATGCAAAAAGATTCTTTAAATTTCTTGAAGGCGGAATGGTGGAAATTACCGCAAGTTATCCTGCAGGAATTATAGGAACAACTTTAGAAAATTTAAAAGCTGCCGCAGAAGGCGAAAATGAGGAATGGACAGACCTTTACCCTATGTTTGCTGACATTGCAGAGGAAGAAGGGTTTAAAGAAGTAGCAATTGCTTTCAGAATGATAGCAAGGGTGGAAAAAGCTCATGAAGAGCGATACAGAAAATTATATAAAAACCTTGATGAGGGAAGGGTTTTTGAACGTGACGGGGTAGTAGTTTGGAAGTGTCGTAATTGTGGGTATTTGCATGAAGGTAAGAA
>WFZS01000152.1 GCA_015489465.1 Bacteroidales bacterium
AGCTACCACTACCGAAGGTTTGGGCTTTATTGGCAGGGGGGAAGGAGTAGCTGCAAAAGCTGTGGTTCTGATATCAAAAAAAAGTTAACCTTTATAAAAAACTTTTGTCGTTTAAAATATTTTATCTTCACTATTAAATAATATTTTTTAAAGTAATAAGTGTTCCGTTTTGCTCCATTTCATCGGCAATGGTTTTTATATCTTTGTCTTCGAAGCGTTCAAGAAGAGCATTTTTAAAAACAGAAACAATATCATGCACGGGGCATGGATTTTTGTCGTCGCAAACAGGTAAACCTAAAAAGCATTCCGAAAAAATATCATTTTTTTCAAAAACCTTTAAAATATCCAGTATATTACGTTTTAAATTATTTTTTGTTGTATAAAAACCTCCACCAGGTCCTTTGGCAGAACTTATGATTTTTGCCTTAGCTAATTTTTGTAAAATTTTTGCAATAAATTGTTGCGGAATATCTAATGACTCTGCAATCTCTTTAGAGCCGAACTTTTTCTTTGGCGAACTGTTTTTTGCAAGAAACAGAACGGTACGAATGGCATATTTGGAAGCGTTTGATAACATGATTTTGTTTTATTAGTCTTTCGACATGTCATAAATAAAAAAAACAATTGTTAAAAAAACCGCTATAAATGTAGCTTTTAAAACATAATCCATATATGGCCACTCAACATAACTTCCTATGGAAGCGATTAATCCCAGTTGAAGCGCCAAAGCCAATGTTATTTTAACTTTTTTCGACATAATTAAAGTAAATAAATTTCAGTTTTAAAGACTTAAAATTATTCCCACTGCACCGGTAAAAACCGTTAAATAAATGACAATAAGCGTTTTCCATAAAGAATTGGCATGTTTCATATCCATAAACTGAAAAAATACAAAAAAGAATTTAATAGCCGATAAACCTAATATTAACAAGGCAGCCGGATACCAATTATTAACGGTTCTTGATGAAATGGCAGTTATCAATGTTATTATATAAAGTATTATGATTGTTTTTTCGTGTGTCAATTTCATTTGTTTGGTTTTAAAAGTTTATAAAACAAGGTAAAGCATGGGAAAAAGCAATAACCAAATTAAATCGCATAGATGCCAAAAAGCAGCCCCGGCTTCGGCATCCAAAATGTCATATTCATTTTTTCTTTTCTTTAAACCGAAATAGATAAACAGCAAAAGAACCAATCCCACCAATACATGAATAACATGAAATCCGGTAAGCAACCAGTAAAAATTAAAAAATGTGTTGTAGCCCAATGTAATGCCGTGCGAAAGTTTTTCGGAATACTCGATGCTTTTGAGTATTAAAAACAGCAAACCCCCGCTCATGGCCAACTTGATGGAAAACAGCGAGTGTTTTATGTTGTTTTGCTTTAAGCTGCGAATGGCAACAGCCATAAAATAACCGCTTGTAAGCAAAAAAAGTGTGTTAACGGTACCGAAAACAACATTTAACATCAACCTCGATTTATGAAAAAGCGCGGGATCTTCCCTGCTGGAAACGGCAAGTGCTATCAGCGCCGCTCCGAAAGTAATCAGTTCGAGCAGAATTAAAATCCACAATAAAATACCTCCCGGAGGGTAAAAAACATTTTTGTAATCAACTTTTGAGTGTTCCATAAAAAATTAATTATCCGTTATTTTCTGATTTTCTCGTAAAGTTTAACAAGTGCACCAAGCATTTCCATAGGAGTAGTTAAAATTTGATAGTGGTTTTGTCCGAACATGATTGGTAGATAGTATTTCGCCTGTGCTTCTATGGCAAGGGCATAGGCATTAATCTGTTTCGATTGTAGTTCGTGCAATGCTTGTCTAACATCATGAATGCCGTATTTACCTTCGTAGCGATCGTAATCGTTGGGTTTACCGTCGGAAAGTAAAATTACCCATTTGCTTTTGGATTCACGTTGTTCAAGTAAAGTTCCGGAGTGGCGCAAAGCGGTTCCGATACGTGTGTACCCTTGCGGTTGGATAGCTCCTATTTTATATTTGGCACTATTCCATGTTTCATCAAAGGATTTTAAACTTACATAGGTTGAATAATTACGTGTTTTTGAAAAAAAAGCGTTAATGGAAAAATCCACATTAAATTCATCCAATATCTCTCCGAAAAGAATGGAAACCTGCTTTTCTACATCGATAATCCGGTTGTCGGAAGCGTAACCGTCGCTGGACAAACTTGCATCAAGTAATAGTAGAAGAGACAGGTCTTTTTGATTTTTTCGTTTTGAAATATATATCTTTTCGGAAGGTGTATGTCCGCTTTTAATATCAATTACAAAATCGGTAAGAGCATCTATATCAAAGTCGTCACCCTGCGTTTGTCGTCGTTGTTGTTGGTAGCGATTGTTGAGGTTTGTCAGCATTTTTCGTAAAGCGGTAAGTGTGGCGGCATGGTCTTTAATGGTTGTTTTATAGTACTCAACATCCTTTTTTACAATTGTTTTAGGATATAGTTTGCAAAAGTTACGTTTATATTTACGATTTGTAAAGTTCCATTCGTCATAATTCAGAAAATAGTCGCCGGTACCTGCTTCGGCGCTTTCGGCAACGGTAATGTTTTCAAGAAATTCGGTTTGATATACCGAGTGAGTATCTTCGTCGGCACGAACGGTGTTGCTCATTTTCAACTCATCCAAAGCGTTTTTATGTTCTTCCATTTCGTCATCACCGTCAAAATCTTTCCAAATACCGCCATTGTGCTCTTCCAGTGTTTCTATCTTTTCGAAATAGTTATGTACCACCTGGTCTTCCTGTTGCTTTTTATCAACCTGAACGGTTTTGACCTCTTCAACCGGGTTGGCGGCTTTCAAGATGGTTTCCACTTTTTGAGCGGCTTTTTTTGCCCGGTCATCAAAATTTTTTAACACATCACCATTAATATCTTCAGGATTGTTATACATCCACTTCCCGAAAAGAAAGCTGTAATCTGGAGGGGCACTCTGCTTCGAAGCCAAACTGTCGTAATGAGATTTTAATTCTTCAAAGTTTTTTTTAACGGCAGGAAATTCATCAAAAAGTAGTTTTAATACTTCGGGTGATGTTTCCAAAGCCTTTTGCCTTGCTTTTTCAAGGGTAATATTATTACTGTGTGAAAAATTCAGATTTAATTTTTTTTGTATTGAAAGGTAAAGAACCCTGAAAAGATAATACCCCAGGTTTTGCTCGGCAGTAGGCATTTCGCCGTAAAATGAAGGTAGGAAAAAATTATGGTTTTTATATCCGCCTTCCCGCTCGGCAGGAAATATTTTTATGGGTTCGCCTGTAATTGCATCGGCTAATATTGTTAGTCGTCCTTTTATCTCGCTGAGATGTACCGTTTCTTTCCGGGTTTCGGTTTTATTTTGTTTCCTTTTTTTTAAATAATTGGAAAACAATCCGAAAAGATATTCGTCAAATCCCATTTTATATTATATCAACAGGTTAGACAAATCTTTCATAGCTTCAACAATTTCGGGTTCATCGCTTAACGGTTCCACTATTGCAGTATGAACCGCAAGTCTTTTAGGTAATCCCGAATTAATGAGTTTGGCAGCATCCACCAGTAAACGTGTAGATACGGTTTCGGTAAGTCCCAGCTCATTCAAGTTTCTGATTTTTGAAGCAATGGATACCAACTTTTTGGCAATATCTTTGTCAATGCCTGTTTCGTTTATCAAAATTTCTCTTTCTATCCGTTCTTCCGGAAAATTAAATGATAATGCCACAAAACGTTGACGGGTAGAGGGCTTTAATTCTTTAAACCCCTTTTGATAACCCGGGTTAAATGATGCCGTCAGCATAAAATCTTTGTGTGCTTTAACCGTTTCCCCCAGCTTATCAATGTATAACATTCGACGGTGGTCTGTAAGCGGGTGGATAGCCACAATAACGTCGGGGCGGGCTTCGGCAATTTCATCAAGATAAAGAATGTATCCGTTGCGTACGGCAACGGTAAGCGGTCCATCGAGCCATACGGTTTCGGTACCTTTAATAATATATCGGCCAATCAGGTCTGTTGAAGATGTTTCTTCATGGCAAGCAACTGTAATTATCTTTTTATCAAGTTTATGTGCCATATATTCGACAAACCTTGATTTTCCTGTTCCGGTAGGACCTTTGAGCAAAACAGGCAGATGGTTTTCAAAAGCTTTTTCAAAAACTTCCATTTCTTTGCCAATCGGACGGTAATACGGTGCATTCATAAAAAAATCCCAATAATTAGGTGTTCAATATTACTATATTGTTGTGTATGAAAAAACGAAAGAGATTATCGTTTGACAATCTCTTCCGTTTTTATTTACAAAATAAACTGTCAAACATTATTTTGTAACGGCCTCGTCATTAGGTAATCCGTACTTAATAAAGTCTATTATATAAAGAATAAGACCTGTCGTTAAAATTGTTGCACCCATTATGAGTACCCAAAAGTGAACCTGAATTTTATTTTGAACATCTCCAAATTCGTAGCCTAAAATCCTTTCTAGATAAACCTGTGCCACACCGGCAGCTGCAAAAGCTGCAACCATTGTAAACATTCCTATGTTTGACAACCAGAAAGCAGCGCGTCCGCGAGGATGATCATATAATTTTCTACCTGTAAGATTTGGCAAGGCATAAGTAATCATTGCTAAAACAATCATTGCGTATGCTCCCCAGAAAGCCAGATGTCCGTGCATTGCAGTAACAAGGGTTCCGTGTGTATAAAGGTTTGTTTGCGGTAAAGTGTGTGCCAATCCCAAAACACCGGCACCCAAAAACGATACAATAGCAGCACCAAGAGTCCAATATAGGGCAAGTGTGTTGGGATGTTTCTTTTCTCCTTTACGGTACATGTTTACAGCCCACAGCGCCATGGCAAGAAAAGCCAAAGGTTCCATGGCTGAAAAAATACCGCCTACAATTAACCAGATTTTGTTAACACCGATGTAATAATAGTGGTGCCCGGTACCCAATATTCCCGAAAGGAATGTAAGGCCGATAACAACATAAAGCCATTTTTCGATAACTTCACGGTCAACACCTGTAAGTTTGATAAGCAAAAAAGACAATATACCACCCATGATAAGTTCCCATACGCCTTCAACCCAAAGGTGAACTACCCACCAACGGAAGAAAGAATCCAGTACTTGCGAATCGAATGATATCATTCCCGGCAAATAAAAAAGTGCTGCACCCAAAAGTCCTCCGAACAATACCCAAGATGTTGTTGTTTTCTTTTTACCTTTTATGATAGTCATTAACAAAATTACGAGGAACAGGATAACATTAATGGCAACCAGCCAATCGAGTTCGCGTGGAATTTCCAAAAATTTACGTCCTTCCCAAATGTTAAAATGATATCCCAATAAAGCTGCAACACCTACAACAGCCAGAGAAATTAACTGAACATATGCAAGTTTTACAGACCATAGTTCGGATTCACTTTCTTCGGGAATAATGTAATAGGCCGCGCCCATAAAACCAGACAAAAGCCATACAACCAATGTGTTAATGTGTACGGTATGTGCCGTATTAAAAGGTATGATATTATGTAACCCGTCGTAACCCAAACGGGCAAAACCCATAATAAATCCGTAGGTTAATTGCAATACCAACAGCAACATCGACAATGCAAAAAACCAATATGCTACTTTTTGTGATTTGTACTTCATAATTTTATACTTTTTTAGTTTTTCATTTTGTCTTTAGGCAAAGGAGAAACTGTTCTGTCAACCTTTTCAAAGCCGTTTAAGTTAATTTCGCCTACCCACTTTAAGAAAGCGATTAGATCGTTAGCTTCCTCATCGGAAAAACCGTAAGCTACCATTTTACGTCCGCGAGGTGCCCATGGAGTTTTCATTTTTAATAAAGTTTTTACATAAACTTCACCGCGTCGTTTAATAACATTGGTTAATTCGGGAGCATAATATGCACCTTCACCCATTAATGTATGGCATCCCATACAATTGTTTTTCTCCCACAGGTGTTTACCGTGGGCAACAGATTCGGTAATCTTGTCGGAATTGCTTTGATCCTGACTTTTCGACAAAGAAAAAATGGTCAACCCTATAAATATAAAGAATGTGACCAGCGAACCTGCTATGAAAAATGTTTTAGCTTGTTTTTTTGATAACATAACTCTGCATTTTTGTTAATAATAATTGTTGGCAATAAAAGATTAAATAGTCTTTTATTAATGCAAAGCTAAAGTTTATTTTTTTAACAAACAATAGAAAGTTATTAACATCAAAATGTGATAATTATAGAGTAATAACTTAATAATTACGGTAGAAATTTACCGGTATTTTTACTGGGCAAATTTGGTTTTCCGACATTAATAATATGCCGATAAAATAAAAAAAACAATTTAAAAAAACCGCTTAAATTTTCAATGGTTAGTACTCGAAAGTGCCGTGTTTCGATTTTATTGTTAGTTTCTTTTTGTCGTATTTTTCAACCCTTCCCACAATTTTGGCATCAATATTAAAACTTTCCGATATGGCAATTATTTCACCTGCCGACTCTTCCGGTACATACAATTCCATA
>WFZS01000153.1 GCA_015489465.1 Bacteroidales bacterium
AAACTATTTATTCATTGTTATCAAACTTACTAATTTTTTAAGTTATAGCAAATCTTAAATCGTTAATCGGCGTTCAATATTCTGCATTCTTTTGAACTCCGAATGTCGATTAAGGAATGAAGAATGATGATTTTCGGGTTGTTTTAATAATTGTCATGAAGTTCAAAAAACAACGAGTTTAGATATAAACTTTATTAAAATCTTCAATCGTTAATCAGCGTTCGACATTCTACATTCTTTTTGATCTCCGAATGTCGATTAAGGAATGAAGAATGATGATTTTCGGGTTGTTTTAATAATTTTCATAAAGTTCAAAAAGCAACGAATTTACCTATTAACCTTAAAAAATATCTTCAATCGTTAATCAGCGTTCGACATTCTGCATTTTTTTTGATCTCCGAATGTCGATTAAGGAATGAAGAATGATGATTCATGGTACTTTGGGGTTTGTTGGTATTCTTTAGAAAAAAATAAATGGTGTTCCGAAATCCGGAACACCATTTATCCATCAGTTATGAAAAGAAATTACTTAACAAGCGGTTTGTAATTAGCCCACCATTCTTCGTAGGCACCATCGTAAAGTTTTACGTTTTTATATCCTAAAACTTCTTTAAGAGCCACAAAAACCACCGATGCTTTTACACCTGTCATACAATAAACTATTATTTCTTTATCCGGAGTAATACCTTTTGCCGTTGCAAGTTTTTGCAACTCGTCTTTGGATTTAAAAGCATTAGTGCTTGTCAAAACATCTTTAAAAAACAGATTTACGGCTCCCGGAATATGACCGTCGCTTGTTTCCGTTTTTCCGTTGTAGTCATCGGGGCTACGTGCATCGACAATTTTAACGGCCGGATTTTTCAATGATTTTTCCACCTCGTCCATTGAAGCGTAAATGCTTTTGTTCAACTTAACATTGAATACCGTTTTTTTAAAAAAGGGCTTTTTAGCTGTTTGAACCAGTCTGGCTTTTCTCCACGCATTGTTATCCTTGTGAAGAATTTTTACGTTTCCGGCACCCAGATATTTAAGAACCCAGTATATACGTGAAGAATACTTTTGTGAACCTTCGTCGTAAACAATGATTTCGTTCTTTTCGCTTATTCCTTTGGAACCGAATAGTTTTGACAGCTCTTCGGGTGATTTCAACAAGCCCGGAATCTCGTCGTTGTTAACAACTTCCGCAGCCGAAATGTTTATTGCATTCTTTAAATGTGCGGCATTATAAAGTTTTGCTTTCGAAGCGTCTATAATGCGAACATTTTTGTTGTTTTTTATGATTTTGGCAGCCTCTGCCGCAGTAATTATATCGCTTTGGGCATAGCTCGCGACATAAACAAGGCTGAATAAAAATATCAATAACCGTTTCATATCATTCTCTTTTTAATTGTTAAAACTTGGCTTGAACTTGTATCATCAAAGCATCGTTGGGATATTCCACATTGCTGTTTTCTTCCGCATTGTACAAATAGTTTATTTGTATTCTTGTCCAGTCGTTTAGAAAATAGTTCAATCCGAATGTTACAGTACTTTGAATATAATTTTGTTCAACCCACTGGTATTTGTAAGTGGTACCGTCGGGGTCGTAATATTCGTATTTAAGAACCGGTTGCAAGTTCCAGGGCGTCATATATCCCAGCATAACGAAATATCCGTTTTTATTATATTCTGTAAGGTCGTTGGTTGCCGAGGTTGCTTTTCCTCCGCAACCGCCTCCGCCACCTACTAAACCTTTGTCTTTTCCCGTAATATATTCGCCTTGCAACAGAATATTGTTATATTCAAAAGACAAATCAACACCCCATCTCTGTTTTGTTTTTTGTCCTTTTTCATCATTTTTACCGACTTTACCGTAACGGTAACTACCACCAATGTGCAACCATTCCCACGGGGAGATTACCAAACGGGCAACATAATCTTTATATTTGTTATCATCCCAATGGTTTATACCCGTTCCGTTCATTATTGCAAACTTATATGCTATCAAATCCTTTTTACCGAAAAGAGTATCGGTGCTTCCCAAAATCATCAATCCCAAGTCGCGGAAAGGTGAAGCAAGATAGTTCTCTGCCAGTGTACGGTTAATTGTGTATAAGGCAAAACAAGGCGTGTTCAATTCTATTCCGAACGGTGATTTGAATTGACCCATGGAGAATTTTACATATTTCCCGAACGGGGCATAAGTAACAAAAGCGTCCAACAAAAACGGAGCCCCAGTGTAAATCGGCGTTAATTCAGCCATTACGTAGTAGCTCACGTCATAAGGTATATTACCTCTGATACCAATTCTGGCTCTGTTGAAATAAAACTGATTGGGTTTGTACAAAGTGTTTCCGAATTTATCTTCTTCAAAAAATACCGAAGTAAACTGCGGTTGAATATACCCCATTAATTTTATGGGGTCGTCACCGCCGTCATCCATACATCCTTGCGACAACACCGGAACTGAAAGTGTTGATAAAACACCTGTAAACAACAGAGGTAACAGTAATTTGATAATACGTTTCATGATTGTATTTTTTTAATTATTTGCCTGTTACATATTCGTAATCCATAATTGCGCCGGGACCCCACTTATGGGTTTCAAGCTGGTCATGAATCATTGCATTGGCTCCGAATTTTAAGCTTAAAGCATCGTAACCCAATATTTTCAGGTATGCCGTAACCATTGATGAGGTCTGTCCTGTCCAGCAATATGTAACTACTTTCTTGCTGGCATCCAGATTTTTTATCCCGCCATCGGCAAGCGACAGGGTTTCTTTAATACGGTATGCACCTTTTATGTGTCCGTATTTTTCAACATCGGCTTGTGCCCAGAAATTGTTTATAAAATAGTCTGAGGGAGAAGCCAATACATCGGTGCTGTTGATACCGTTGAAACCGCCGGTGAGAAATTCGTTTACTCTTTCTTTCAAAATTTCAGCAGGGTCGGTAGTTGTTGTTTCCCAGTCGGGGTATTCAAATTCTTCGGGTGTTGCGGTGGCATCGGTGGTCCAGCTGTTAGGGTATTCGTTTACGGTGTTCCCTACATTGTTGTTCCACGGTCCCGCAAACGCTTCATTCCAACCGCTCATACCCCATTTAAGTACTTGTGCGTTGGTATGACCGCTAAGCCGTAATGCCACAACCGCATGAGCCGCAGTTTGTCCGGTATAACAAACAACAACTATCTGTTTTGTAACATTTTTGGCGTCTTTTACAATGTTTGCCAACGAGCTGTTAACGGCACCTTCTATATGACCGTTTGCAAAATCTTCGGGTTTTCTTATGTCCATAATGTAATAGTTGCTCAAATTTTCATGAACAGCTTGAGCGGAAACTATCCAACCGTTAAGGATGTCGGGAAGGTCAAGACTGTTTTCAATGAGATACCCTTTCAAGTCGGCAAAAGTGCCTTTTTCGGGTTGTGGAGTGTCATCGTTTTTGTCTTTACATCCGCTTAAAATAAAAAGCGGGAAGATTAAGAAAATGATAAAATAACTTGTTAACTTTTTCATGTCGTTAAATTTTTAAAAGGTTTGAAAATCAAAGGTTTATTTATTCACTATTTTATTGTTTGCATACATCTTTTTTATCAATTCCCTTTCGGCAATCATCATTTTGGTAGTGTCGATAACAAAACCTTCAAATCCTTCTATTTTGCCGTCGATATACACGGGAGTTAAAGCAAGGTTGTGATAACCTTCCGAGCCGTCTTTACATATCCTTCTTACTTCACCGTAATTTACGGTGGCGCCTTTCAGAACTTTTTTTACCGTTTTTTCGAGTTCTTCAAAATCCTCATCATTTTTACTTAACCTGTAATGTTTTCCCAATACTTCTGAAGGGCTGTTGTATTTATAAAGTTTCAACCATTCGTTGTTAATGTCAACATATAATCCTTCTTTACTTATACAGAAATATCCCGCGCCGCTTTTTTCAATGGCATCTTTGAAACTTTTGTCTCGTTTGTCAAACTTTTTTAGCAATTCTTCAAAACCGGCTTTCTTGTAGTTAGTTTCCGTTTGTTTGTTATTGTTTTTCATTACACGGTTTTTTGTATTCTTTACATCTCGTTCTTTCAGGTTCAAAGTTATGCCTGGGAATGTACTTTTTCGCGATTTTAAAGATTGTGAGAGACCGTGTTTAAGATGACCCTCGTCATTAAAAAGTTGAGCTAAATCAGTTTAAAATATGAGGTAACCCGTTATTTTTATCAAAAGCGATAATATTGTGATTAAGGAATATTTGTATCTTTAATGATATTTTAACGGTAATTAGATGAATAGTAATTACACCAATACTTGTACTGTTTACGACAGCAGATTTTCTTGTTTTGAGGAGCTTACCGAAGAGCAGGTAAAATTTGTGGAAAGAAATAAAGTTAAAGTGTTGTTTAAAAAAGGAGAAACTATTTGTAAACAGGGTTCGTTTGCTTCGCATATAATTTATCTGCGTGAGGGTTTGGCAAAAGTTTATTTGGAACACAGTCCGCGTAACCTGGTGTTGAAAATTTCGCCTTCCGGAAATCTTATCGGTTTGCCGTCAATTTACGACGGAAACAACATTTTTCTGTATTCGGCAGCGGCTTACGTTGATTCCGAAGTGGAACTGATAGAGATTAACACTTTTAAACAGCTTATCAGGGAAAATGCAAAATTTGCTTACCGTGTTATCAATGTTTTAAATGAAAATACCGTTCAGATTTACGGGCGGTTTTTCTGTTTGACCAATAAACAACTTCACGGCAGGGTTGCCGATATACTACTTTGTCTTGCCAACAGAATATTTAAGACTAACGAGTTTAACCTTCCTTTAACCAGAAATGAGCTTGCGGAATTGACAAACATGTCAACAGAAAGTGTTATCAGGGTTTTAAAAGATTTCAATGATGACGGACTTATAGAAATGACGGGGAAGACTTTTAAGATTAAAAACTATGACATGCTTAGTAAGATAAGCGAAGTAGGGTAATTGGGATATATTTTCTATTTCTTTAAAATAACGGTGCTCTGCACCTAGTATGTTTTCGTTTGAGTTTTTACAAATATTTTGGTTCTCCGAACCTTTATTTAATTTGTGTTGTATCATAATATCCGGCCAGTTTTTTTAATGCTTTAATAAAAAAATTTGCAGATTTTAATCCTAAATTATCATTCGAAAATCGTTAATCGGTGTTTAGAGTTTAAATAAATATTAAAATGCTGATTAACAA
>WFZS01000154.1 GCA_015489465.1 Bacteroidales bacterium
GAGACAGTCTGAAGATTTTGTTTTTGAGAATATTATGAATTTAATTAGAAAAAAATATAATGACAGTAAAACAAAAGAAGGTTTTGTTGAACCTGTGCATTGGATTATACTTAAAGCCATTATGGTATTGCAATATTTACAAGAATTAAATATTATTTCAAACAATAAAAATTATAAATTTATGGAACCGGATAATATTCAAAAAAATGAAAGAAGTTTTAACCTTGAGCGTTTTAACGAATTTGTAAAAGAAAACAAATCATTCCTTGACAGTGATATTAAAGTAGGAATTTTTGCCGTTGGTGTTTTGGTAAGATTTCTTTTCGACATACAACAAGCAAATCTTCACAATACACCATTTGAAGGAAAATTAAGGGGTTACAAACTTAATCCTGAACTTTTGATGAACATATACACTGAAGCACTTGACAAAATTCAAAAATACCAGAGTTTTTATGCTTATCAGGAATTGCGTGATATTATAAGCAAATATTTTGTGGTAAATTGGGCTGACCTCAAAGGTTTATCAAACAACGAACTGTCTTTTTACTTTGTGGCAGGTCTTGAACTGGGAAAAGAATTCAAAAGAGATAAAGAAAATTAATTATTAACATTAAAATATTATTAAAAATGAGTGATATTATTAAAAACCGCAGCGAATTATTATTCCTTTATGACATAGAAAATGCAAATCCCAACGGGGACCCTTTAAATGAAAACCGTCCACGTTTTGATGCTGAAAGCAGTACCGTACTCGTTACGGATGTCAGATTAAAAAGAACAATACGGGATTATTGGTATGAATACAAAGGGTATAACGGCAATGACGGAAAAGATGTTTTCGTTAGGGAAACAACATACCAAGAAGGTGACAAAGAATATATTAAGGACGGGAAACGCAGGGCAAAAGATTTTGACGAGCAGGTAGATAAAATACTTGATACCTGTATTGATATCAGAGTTTTCGGTGGTGTTATTCCTTTGAGTAACGCTTCTATAACCAAAATAGGTCCTGTTCAATTTCAAATGGGGCGTTCACTCAACAAAACCGAAATAATTGAAGAACAAGGAACGGGTGCTTTTGCTTCGGGAGATAAGAAAACGCAAGCTACTTTTAGAACCGAGTTTAAAGTTCCTTACGCTATTATCGGTTTTAACGGAATAATAAATGAAAAATCGGCACAATATTCAAAAATGACCGAAGAAGACAAAAAACTTTTACTTGAAGGTATATGGGAAGGCACAAAAAACCTTATTTCTCGTTCAAAATTCGGTCAGACTCCTCTATTTCTGTTAACCATTGATTATACCGAACCAACATATATCGGTAGTTTGCGTCAAAGGGTAAAACTTGACACCGGTGATAAAAACGAGTTGCAGATAAGATCTGTTGATGATTACAAATTGGACGTTACCGAATTGATTGACGAGCTCAGAAAACATAAAGATAAAATAGAAAATATTAATTTGAAAAAAGATACCAGGCTAAAAATGATTTACAATGGAGAGCCAATTGAAAAGATCGATAAAGATGAACTCTAAAGAGGTATTAATTTTTGATATAAGCAGCGAATACGGGCATTTCCGAAAATATAACACAACCACTTCGCCTCTTACCTACTCTATTCCGACTAGGACGGCAATAGCAGGAATATTAGGGGCTATTGCGGGTATAGAGCGCGAAGTGGCAGACGGTGTATATCCTGAGGGTGTTATCCCCGTTCAAGAACTTTTTTCAAAAAAAAATACCGATATAGCCGTACAAATAATCAATCCGGTTAAAAAAGAAAATGTTGCCGTTAATCTTGTTAATACTAAAGTTTCATTTTATAATCTGACAAAGGCCGGAAGAACACAAATAGAATTCGAATTGTTAAGGGATTTGAAATACCGTATTTTCTTTGCAATGGATAATAATAAGGTAATGTTCGATGAACTGACAGAACGTATTAAAAACAAAAGACATCATTTTTCTCCTTATTTGGGACTTGCACAATTTACTGCAACCGTTGATTATGTTGATACAAAAGATGCTGTTTTAACAGAAAACAAGAATAACGAAATTATTGAAATAATAACCGCCGTAAACCTTTCATTACTAAATGAAAAAGAAAAACCGGTTGAATTTGATTATTCGGCTATGTACTCTGCAAACAATATGCCTATCGAAATGAACCGGGTAAGAGAAGTTCAGGAATATTCGGAGGTTTTAATTGAAAAAAACGGAAAAAGTATAAAGGCAAAACCGGACTTTTATTACTATATTGAAGATTATGGTAATGTTTTGTTTTTATAAATATGGAATTACTTTCTCATCCAGATAAAAAACTTATAGACCATTTATATGAAACGGCAACAATCGCTTTGAAAGCAATCAATGGTCGCAAGTATAACTTTTCAATTAATTTTGAAGACCGGAAAATTATTTTGGATGAGTTAATACCAGAAATGATATGGTTGGCATCAGCTTTTCACGATGTAGGAAAGGCAACACCGTTTTTTCAGAAATATATTAGAAATCCTGAAAATGCTCATGATAAAAGAAAAAGTCATGCATTATTATCAGCTTTATTTGTTTATTTTGTTGTAGATAAATTTCTGAAATCAAAACAGATTAATTATAATCTGAAAAAGCTATTGGCGGTTTTTACTTTTACCGCTGTAAAGCGGCATCACGGAAAACTTGATGACCTTTCTAACGAACTGTTTTTTGA
>WFZS01000155.1 GCA_015489465.1 Bacteroidales bacterium
CCATATACTTATTGCCAAATTCTCGGTGGAAGCCAATTTACCTTTCATGAAATCGACTTCAATGTTGATATTTTTATGATCTATTTTAGATATTATTTTCTCTTTTATAATTTTACTCAAAGTCTTGAGGTTAACAAGAAATCCCGTTTCCGGATCAACCTCTCCCTTAACTGTTACAAAAAGTTCGTAATTATGACCGTGCCAATTGGGATTTGAACATTTACCGAACACTTCAAGATTCTTTTCATCCGAATATTCAGGACGGAAGAGTCTGTGAGCTGCATTAAATCGTTCCCTTCGGGTTATAAAAATCATAATTCAACTTTTGTATTGCAAAAGTAATAATTAATACCCTTGAACATTAACAAGTAACATTTATTAAGAAAATTACCGTTAAATGATTTTTATCTGTCTCCGGGAATCGAAACAAAAGGATTACCTACTTTTTCGGTCCCAATCCTGGTTTCCGGACCGTGTCCGGGATAAACAACCGTGTCATCGGGCAGAGTAAAAAGTTTGTTCCATATACTTTTTTGCAACAATTTATAGTCTCCTGTTTCAAGGTCTGTCCTGCCGATACTTTGGTAAAACAAAACATCGCCGGTAATAACGTATTTACCTTCGGGATCGTATAAACAAATACTACCGTCGGCATGTCCCGGTGTTTCAAGAACCGTTAATTTAGTATTACCGAATTCAACAGGGGTTTCCTCGGAAAGATATTTATCTATTTCCTTAATATTGTTCATGGTTAACCCGAATGTATCCGCATAAATTTTACCGTTTTCGATAAACTTCCGGGAATCTTTGTGCGCCGCCAAAGGAATTCCGAAAGTATCACATATTTCGAAATTACCAATAATATGATCAATATGAGCATGCGTATTTACCAACAATAAAGGTGTTATACCATTAGATGAGATATAATTTTTCAACCTGCCCATTTCTTCAGCTGTACTAACCCCGCCGTCAACGATTATACCTTCGCCGGTTTCGTCACTTAAAACATATGTATTAACCTGAAAAGGATTAAATACAAACCTTTTAATATTTACCATTTTTATAGTTTTTTACCGTAATTTGTATACACTTTAAAAAAGAAAATAATATACTTTCAAAGGTAGTTTATTAATTTTACTTTTTAAACGGCAAAAAGTTTTTTCGGTATGGAATATTACAAACTTATTGAGACAAGGGAGTCTGTAAGAAATTATGACCCGGACAAAAAGGTTTCTGATGAGGTTTTAAAAAGAATTCTTAATGCCGGACGCCTTGCTCCTTCCGCTGCAAACCGGCAACCATGGACTTTTTATTTGGTTTCTTCCGGTGAAATTTTAAAAATGGTAAAACAATCGTACCAACGGGAATGGTTCCGAGATGCTCCTCATGTTTTAGTAGTTGCCGGTGATAAGACCAATTCCTGGGTAAGACCTTACGACGGTTACAATTCCATTGAAACGGACCTTGCCATTGCAATGGATCATATGATTTTGGCAGCTGAAAACGAGGGTGTTTCAACATGCTGGATTATAGCTTTTGATTACGAAAAACTCAGGGAAGTTTTAAACCTTAATGAAAACCAAGTTGTTTATTGCATTACTCCCCTCGGATACCCGAAAGAAGGTTACAAAAAGCACGGAAACAAAAAAAGAAAATCACTCGATGAAATAGTAAAATGGTTGTGAAATTTAAAATATTTACAATAATACTATTTTTAGTAAGCTTGACATTTATATTACAAGCACAGGATAATTTTTGGAACGGTAAAAAATGTGCTGTGGTTTTTACGTATGATGACGCTTTGGATTCTCAACTTGATATTGCAATACCTTTGCTTGATTATCTTGGTTTTAAAGCTACATTTTTTATTCCCGGTCAAGTAAAAAGTTTGAAAAATCGACTTAATGACTTTAGGAAAGTTGCTTTGAAAGATTGGTGGAAGTGATGAAATACTATAAATCAGATAAACAACCGATAAATCTAAACCGGACATAATCAATAAAAAAGGCTGCCTCGAATGGACAGCCTTTTTTTGATTTTTCAATATCAATCTTTTTTTAAAATGGCGTTAAACTCAATCCCACCGAAAGATAATTCAAATTATCAACACCGTAACCTCTTTCGAATATCCCGTTAATCTGGTAATGCGCATAAACACTGATATATCTCCACCCGAACCTAAATGAAGGTCCGTAAGTAAATTTATCGAGATGATCGATATTTTTATCTTTATTATTAACCTTGGATAAATTCGAGTTTTTATCATTTTTAACGAACTTCTGCTTGCTGTCTATTTTCCAACCGAAATCAAAACCCAAGGTCATTTTAATTCCATGATTAAAACGGAACTTAACATCCATCGGAATATAGAGATAAACAACATTAACCTTTGACCTCCTGTATTTACCTACTATAGGAATAAAATTTATCGTGTCACTTTTAATATCTTCTATCAACATGTTTGAATAGAGATTATGATTACCGATTCCGGGACCAACTCCAAATGCAATTGAACCTTTTTCATTAAAATAAAAGTTGTATTGCATAAAAACATTCACTCCCTGGTTTATGGTTCTGGTTTTCATCCCAACCGGTTGATTAAACCATAAATCATTGAAAATATCCACACCTACAGTGGTTTTTCTTTTAAAACTCTCGGAAATAACCTGAGAAAAGATATTCTGCGATACAAACAACGATAAAAGAAGCGTTGCCGTAATAAATATTTTTTTATTCATGATCAATTATTTTTATCATCCTTTAATTAACAACAAAGATAATATTTTACCTTTCCGACAGACCATTTAACAGCTTTCTTATTTTTCCCGAATTCCACCGTGCAGAACCTTTTTTCTCAAGAATCACCTTTTTATTTTTATCAATAATAAAGGTAGTAGGAATACTTTCGGTCCTGAACACTACCGGAAGCCGGCGGTAAATGTAAAACGGAGTGTGGTCGTAATTATTTTTTTCGAGGAAAGATTTAATTTTCTCAGGTTGCTCATTACTAATTATCAAAAAGTTAACCTTGTCTTTATAATCCTTATACAAATCCATTATTCCCGGAAGTTCAGCGATACAAGGGGGGCACCATGTGGCCCAAATATTTATAAAAACAGGCTTGTCTTCAAAATTTTTTAAAGCTACGGGTTGTAATGACAAATTGTAAACATTCCAATTTTCCGCACTTTTATCCAAAGTAAACTGTTCACCGGCATCAAGCGTTGACGGGGGTAGTGAAGTCAAACGGATAAAAAATGCAGCCACATCTTTCCTGGTGCCGGGATATATAAGCAGCGCAACAATAACAAAAAAAACAAAATCAAAAATTATCGAGAAAATACTTTTTTTCCTGAAATAGTTACAGACAAAAGCAGGTTTTTTACAATTTATCATACCCCTATCTATTTGTCAACCTGTGCCGTCTTTCCAAAAGCTCATCGATCTCGGCTTCCGTAAGATTAGGGTTTTTCAAAAGTTCGTCGATATCTTCAACGGTTTCAGCACCGGAACTTTTATCGGAGATTTTAATATTGACATCCTCCGACTTGCTTTCACCGGTTCCGATAAACATATAGTCATCGCCAACTTGTTCTCTCAATTGAAGCACAAGTTGATGTACCATATCCTTAACCGACTCTCCGAACTGGGTTTGAAGTTGGCGGGCAATATCATCTTTCATAGTTTCATAATTTGAAAAAAACATCTGAAACTGCTGAAACATCAATTTGTTGACACCCGGCAATTCATCCATATCTTCTTTTTCCAGAAGCCTTTTGAACAATTCGAAAAGCTCGTCCAATTCTTGTCTAAATTTATCGTTTTCCATAACACTGCAAAATTATTAATAATTTTTATTAACCGTGATTGATTATGTTATTGTCTGTTAAAATAAAAAAACCGGTTACTTTGTTTTTTGTTACTTTTGATACTCAAAAAATATTTTCATGTCTATATTTATTTCGGTATTAATAGTACTTTTCTACTTTTTAACACCATTCGGTATTTTACACCTTTGTCATAAATTTCCATTTGTAAATAAACTGGGAGCCGTTTTAATAGCTTATTTCATAGGGATTGTGATAGGCATTGCAAAAATCATACCGCCCGAATACAGGGATTTACAGGAAATGATAATGTCAATAACCGTTCCTTTGGCACTTCCATTAATGTTGTTTTCATCAAATATTAAAGAATGGAAAAGGCTGGCAGGCAAAACATTATTATCAATGGTGATAGCCGTTGCGGGTTTACTTGTTTTTGTAATTACGGGTTATCTGATTTTTAAAGGTAAAGGTGCCGGCGACCTTTGGAAAATAGGTGGTCTTTTGGTTGGACTGTACACCGGAGGCACACCCAATCTGGCTTCTTTGAAAATAATGCTTAATGTAAAAAACGAATCATACCTTATAACAAATGCCTATGATATGCTTATTTCGGCATTGTATTTCCTGTTTTTAATTTCTTTGGGTAAGAATCTTTTTGCTAAAATCCTTCCCGTTTTCAGGCTACCCAACGGTAAAAAAATTGAACAGGAACTTATTGAAGAAGTGAAACAAGACCCTTACTGGGGTTTGTTTAAAAAGAAAAACGGCAGACCTTTGTTAAAAGGTTTTCTAATTTCTTTATTGATATTTATAATCGGAGGTTCTGCAACACTTTTTGTCCCCCAAAGTTCACAAATGCTTGTGGTCATGATAATTATTACCACTCTTGGAATTTTAGCCTCGTTGATTCCTTCGGTTAACAAATTGCCGAAAACTTTTGAACTGGGAATGTATTTGATTTTGGTGTTCAGTATTGTTGTAGCATCATTAGTAGATATAACGGAAGTCATCGGTTCGGAACCCAAGCTGTTTTATTATATTTCTTATGTGATTTTCGGTGCATTGTTTTTCCACGTTTTTGTTTCATCGTTTTTCAAAATTGACAGGGATACGGTTATGGTGACCTCTACTGCTCTTATATGCAGTCCTCCTTTTGTCCCCGCTGTTGCCGGTGCGGTAAAAAACAAAAATGTAGTCGTTTCGGGACTTACCGTTGGTATAATAGGTTACGCCATAGGCAACTATTTGGGTGTAATTATTGCCGAACTCCTGAAATTATTATAGTTTAACGGAATAAATTTTCCGGATCCGGTTATTACCTGCAAAAACAAAAACCAAAGAAAACAAGGTTTGTTAGTATGTCCTTGTCATATCCTCGGGTACCACCAAGATAAAATCAGCCTTGTCGAAGTTTGTGCTGTCCAAAGATTTAATGTCGGATTGTTCAACCGTTGTTATGGTAACTATTTTCAATCCGGGTTTGTATTTGTTTAAATACCAAATAATACCTTCGTAATTATCGGAATGATACGAACCGTTATAATGAAAGAAAAGTTTTCCTTTTTCGGCATACCCGGCTATGGAATAAGCCATGGTAGCATCTTTAATAGCCTGTGCTTTCGGAAAGTTTTGAGTGATATGCGCAGGCAACTGACCTCCCATATTCAACATGTTTTTGTAACAAGGCACGTCGGGATCATAGTCAATGGGTAAAGGTGCTATATATGATTTAGACTCCGGAAAAAGATCATCAAGACCTTCAAATCCTTTTTTATAAACTATGGATGCATACCTGCGCGGAATGTTTGTAGCGATGAATTTCAAATGTTTATCTTTTGCAAATTCAACCAACGGCTTATAATCGGTTTTGTAATTATTCCATAACCTTGCTTCGCTGTTGAAACTTTTTTCACTTATTTTACCCGTAAGATACTCATCAAGTATCAATTGATTATCACGCTCGAACATCTCCGCTCCGAGTATCAGGTTTTCCCTTTTCGATTTGTAGAAATCTTTTGTAAATTCATATTCCATCCAGTGTGCAATAGGGTCGTTATGGCTTTCCCCGAAAAACACGACATCCGCTTTCAAAGCCTTTTTCAAAACATCTTTATATTTTACTTTTTTTCCTTTCGAATTATAAAAATAATATGCGGGTTTATCGTTTTTAAATGCTGTTAAAACAACAAGAAAGGAGAGAAATAATAAAATCTTTTTCATACGAGTTTTTATTTTAAATTATTTTTTCTTTAAACTATCTTCTTGAAACACCAGAGGCAGCAAGCTCTCTATTCCTTCTACAACAAGGATATTGCTCTTTTGTCCGGCCATTATAATTTTAATCTTACCGTCTTGACGTGATTCGGTTTCGGCAATAACTTGTCTGCACGAGCCACAAGGCGTTATCGGTTTATTCACTACAAAGTGTTCCGATTTTGCAGTTATTGCAATAGCTTTAACCGCCACATCGGGATATTTTGATTTGGCGTAAAACAACGCCACTCTTTCGGCACACAAACCCGAAGGGTAAGCACTGTTCTCCTGATTACTTCCTTTTATAACAACGCCGTTTTCCAAAAGTACGGATGCTCCCACATGAAACTCCGAATAAGGAGCATATGAGCTTTCCGTCGCCTCTCCGGCATCTTTCAAAAGTTTTTTATATTCATCGGGAAGTTCTTCAAAATCCGTATATTCTTCGATATTAATTTCAAGCTTCTTAACCTTCATAAACTGTAGTTTTACACGCTAAGATACAATGTTTTTTTATCTTTTTTTGCGAAGAGTAAAAATGTATAAAAAAATGCAAAAAATGTTGCACCGGCTTGTGTATCCATGGTATCGTCCGATAACATTGAAAGGATTATCATTATAAAAAACGATAAAAAGAAATAATCATCAAAAGCCCTCAACTTCACGGGAGGATACAACAGTGAATACAAAAACCAGAACAGTCCGAATAATCCGAACATTATTGTTATCGAAACAAATTGATTGTGTGGATGAAAGATGTATTTTTCTTTAAGTTTGGAACCCATTTCCTTGTATTCGGCAAAAAGCTTGTCTTCAAAATCGCCGGTACCGACACCTAATAACGGGTGCTTTTTAATCAAAAGAAAAGAGCCTTTTAAATATTCGTATCGTTGCATCACCGAATTACCCGAAGGGTCTCCGGTCTTTTTATACCTTTCGTAACCTAGTATTATTTTCAAAACCCTGGATTTAATTCCGGGATGTGTTATATAGTTGATATTGGCAACTCCTTCTTCTATTTTCCTGATATCCCAGTCCGTTAAAGAGTCAACACCTGCGGCATCTTTTCTTAACCCTTTGGAGGTAAGATATCTAATCAAAACGTATTTAAGCTTTTCACCTCCTGCCGTCACTCCTTCGTAATCAATTTTACTTCTTTTGTTCCACTCCTCTTTAAGTTCTTTTGAACATATATAAAGCCCGACATATTTACCGTCTTCAATACCCATTTTAAGATTATGAACATATTTGTTGCCTCTAGCCGTATATTTATCCAACTTTTTCAAATCTATTTCCGGAACCGTTACGGCTTTCTCCACTATGGTATAAACGTCATAGGCAAAAATTGCAGGTACCAATATTAAAACCGCTGCTATTGTCAATTTTAGGTACCGGTTTTTTAATTTCAACAGGTGTAAAACGGCAAAAACAAATACTATAACGGCAAAAATTCCCAATGCCGTTATGGACTCGATTATCGTAAGAAAATAAAAGAAAATACCGGTTAATAAAAGGGATAATAATTTTAAAGATTTTGAAACGGTTTTATCATATAATACAAAATAGAGAAGGATCAAAATCCCGAACAATACGTTAAGGCTATATCTGATAGGAGAAATAAACGGGGATAATTCGCGCACATCCGTGTAATAGCCTTTAAAGTATTTGATAAAACTCAATGTTATACCGAACATTAATGTTAAAATAAAAACCGTAAATAGGGTTTTTACCTGTTTGAAACTAAGTTTTGGCAGCCCTGCCATAACCAACGGAAAGATGAGTATGGGAAGTTTTATCCTCAAATCCTTAAAAGCATAATGGAAATTTGAAGTGTATAACAAACCCAAAAGGTGCATCAAATATATTGACGAAAAAATCAGAGCGGGCTTATTATGCAGATACATCGAAAATCTTCCGGAAATGTTTGAACCCAACGATTGCAATGCCTCCTTAAATCCTTTTAGCACGCCTTTCTCTTTTACCGTTTTTTTTATATTGCCGGTGTCGAGTCCGTAAAAAATCCACAATAACAACAATAAAATTTGCGAAAGGCTCATTAAAAACCTGGAAAGCGGTAGCCCGATTACAGCTACAGACAAAAAAAGAATATAAGTAACCGGTGCTTTATTATTAATATTTTCTCCTTGTCGAACCAAAGGACTTATTTGTTTTTTTCGTCTTCTTTTTTGTACGTACCTTTAAGTATCGAATCATAAACATCTTTATTGTTCAATACTTCAACAGCTTTAGCCACACCTTTATCACCAATCAACGAAGCCTCTATTTTACCCTTTTGATAATAGTATCTGGTAACAATCTCTATTCTTAAAAGCTCTTTTATCTCATCCTTGTTTTTGTCCAAATCTTTCTTTTTCGCCTCTTTAACCTCTTGCTCAAGTTTTTTAATTGTTGAATCCAAAGCTGCCGAATACTCTTCACGTTCTGCACTTTTTTTCAGCCTTTTTATCAATTCTTCCGTTTCGGTTTTATAATCGAATTTGACCCCTACAAACTTTTTAAATTCATTAAAAAGCGAATCACTAATAGTGAATTTGGAAGGTGACGGGATACTTTTATGTTCGGAAGCAAATTTGTTTGCAAAGTTGAAAATATAATTTTGAGCGTACAGGTCTCCGGTAACTTGGTTAAAAGACCTTTCCTTCACTTTAACATCCGGCATTATACCGCCTCCGTCGTAAACCGTTCTTCCGTTTTTTGTTTTAAAAGCGGAAATAAGCGAGTCGGGAACTTTTTCAGGTCTTTCCCCTTTATCCCTGTCAAAATAATTTATCTTCTGAATACATCTTCCACTGGGAATGTAATATTTTGCAATGGTTATTTTTATTTTCGAATTGTAAGGCAATGGCAAAACATTCTGGACCAGACCTTTTCCGAAAGTCTTTTCTCCTATAATTACAGCCCTGTCAACGTCTTGCATCGAACCCGAAACTATCTCGGAAGCAGAAGCCGTACCTCCGTTAACCAAAACAACCAAGGGAATTTTAGAGTCAATAGCTTTGTTGGTTGTGTAATATTTATGATTGTTTTCAGCCCTTTTTCCTTTTGTGTAAACTATCAATTGCCCTTTAGGTATCCAGATGTTTGCTATGTTAACCGCCTCTTTTAAAAGTCCACCCCCGTTCCCTCTCAAATCAAGTATTACACCTTTTATTCCGGGGTTGTTTTTCTTTAATTCCAAAAAGGCATTTTTAACATTATTTCCGGCATTATCACTAAACTGTGTTAAAGTAATATATCCTATATCTTTTGAAACCATACCGTAGTAAGGAACATTAGGTATCTTTATTTTCTCGCGGGTTATTGTAAAAACCGTATCTTTATCCTTTCCGTAAGGGTGTATTGTTAACTTAACTGTTGTGCCGGGAACTCCTTTTAGTTTTTCACTTACTTCCTTTGTCGTTTTATCTTTAGCGGATTCGCCGTCTATTTCTCTTATTTCGTCACCCGCTTTTAACCCCGCTTTTTGTGCCGGGAATCCTTCATACGGTTCGGATATTACTACCCAGTGTCCCATTTTTTGAATTGTCGAACCTATTCCGCCGTATTCCCCTTTTGACATCAACTCGAAATCTTCAATGCGTGACTCCGGAATATAAATAGTATAAGGGTCCAGTCCCTGAAGCATATTGTCAATAGCTGTTTGAGTTAAGTCTCCGGGTTTTATATCGTCGGCATAATTTAAATTGAGTTGCCTCATTACATTACCGAAAATGTCGAGGTTCTTTGATATTTCAAAATTATTCTGTTCTTGTGCATTAACGGTCCCGGCAAAAAACATCACCGTTACCAAAACCAACATTTTAAAAACTCTCATCAATCTTTAATTATTTTTAATTACAAACATTCAATTTACATAATATTAAGGGACAGGGTCATAACCGCTACCTCCCCACGGATTACATGACAATATACGTTTTATCGCCATCTTACCTCCTTTAAAAGGTCCGTATTTCCTTATCGCCTCAATGCTGTAGGTTGAACATGTCGGAGTATAACGGCAAGAATGGCCTATATACGGCGACAAAGTATATTTATATATTTTAATCAATAAAACAAAAAACTCACCTAACAGCTTTTTCATAATGTTTTTTTATCCGCTGTAAAATTAGAATTATTTTCTTTTCTATCTCTTTGTATTCAATAACGTCATCCGCCACATAAATAAAAGAAATCAGCAGTGTATAACCGTCGCTACCGGGAAGCTTCCACACAATTTCTTTGTTTTTACGGTACGATTCACGTATCAATCTTTTAATACCGTTTCTTTTTACGGCTTTTTTTATTTTACGTTTTGATACCGAAACAAGAACCTCAACCGGATATGTTCTTTTTTCAGGCCATTTGACAAAGAAAACTTTGAACGGATATACAAAAAAAGTATTTCCGTGTGCAAAGAGGTATTTTATCAACTTTTTACTATGAAGCCTCTCCCCTTTTTTAAATGTTTGTCTCAACAAAATTTCCGGTTATTTTTCTTTAAGCAGCAAAGGTAACGTTCATAAACCCAATAACCAAATAGCCGCATCAATGAATTTGTTATCTTTTGTTAAAGCGGCAAAGTATGGTGTTACCAATTTTTAGAACTCGTCATCCCTAAAAAAGAAACCGCAAACCTAACAATTGTATTGTAATAAAATGATGATATGTTCTGTAACATTTCGGCTTTTCACACCTTCAACTTTCTAACCTTTAACCCTAAACTCAAATATCAAGCTCCAAATTCAATTTTTCTTTAAGCTCTTGTAAACCGGGATATTTTAATAACAGTTCGTTAAAACGTTCTCTGTCGGTAGGAACATTTTTTCTTTCCTGTTTTTCCGGAAGTACCGGAACAAGTTCGATTTTGGTATTTTTCAATTCCTTTTTCAAAAACTCCAAAAGAGCAGTCATATTTATCAAATCGTTGGCAATATGAGGACTGTCAAGCTTAATATTTATTTTAAAATTTTCTTTTAATTCGGGTTCGTATTTACCAACGGCAAAGCTGAAACTTGGTGAAGTTTCTTTGTAACCTTCAACAAATTTTCTCCAAACCCTTCTTAATTCATCCTGTGAAAATTCATTTACCGTCTCAACCTCTTCCTCTTTATTGTCTTCCTCTTTTTTCTTCAATTTGTTGATGGCAGACTTTATCGAAATATTTCCCAATTTACGTTTGGCATCCTCTTCTTTCATTTTAGCTCTGACATCGGCAAATCCGCTTTTTCTTTCTACCTCATCTTGTCTCTTTTCTTTAACCGGATGCTGCGATATATTTTTATTTTTTTCATAAGTTACCGTATTTTCATTTACCTTGTTTGTATCAACAGGTTTTTCCGTATTTTTAACTTCACTTCCGTTAGCTTTTTTAACGGATACGGTATTTTGACGCTGAATATTATCAGACGGGGACTTATTTATTTTATGACGCGGGTTATCTGAAGTTACGGTTTTCTTAACCTCCTTGTTTACATTACCTTTAACCTCTTTTTTAACAACAGGTTCTTTATCCTTCCATTGCATTGATGAAAGTTTGATCAATGCCATTTCAACATGCAAACGCTTGTTGTTACTCGTTTTATAAGTCATATCAAACTTACCCGTAATATCGAGAGCCTTCAATATAAAAGCGGGATTGCACTTCTCCGATTGTTTTTTATATTTTTCTTTTAAAGCCGGACCGGCTTCTAAAAGTTTAAGGGTTTCAACATCTTTTACAACCAAAAGTTGTCTGAAATGTTCACTTAAACCTGTTAAAAAATGCTGGCCGTCAAATCCGTTTTCGAGTATTTCGTTAAATATCAATAAAAGTCCCGGAGTATCCCCGTTTAAGATAAAATCTACAACCTTAAAATAATATTCATAATCCAGAATATTAAGGTTTTCAATAACATCCTTATAAGTTATTTTATTACCGGCGTAAGAGGCTATCTGATCGAAAGTGGAAAGAGCATCCCTGAGAGCTCCGTCAGCTTTTTGTGCTATTACATGCAATGCTTCCTTATCCGCTTCTATCCCTTCATTTTCGGCTACCCATGCCAGATGATTGGCAATATCCTCAACACCAATTCTTTTAAAATCAAAAATCTGACATCTTGATAAAATTGTCGGTAATATTTTATGTTTTTCGGTTGTGGCGAGTATGAATTTTGCATATTCCGGCGGTTCTTCAAGTGTTTTAAGAAAAGCATTGAAAGCCGCTGTCGAAAGCATATGCACCTCATCAATTATATACACCTTGTACTTTCCCGATTGGGGAGGTATCCTTACTTGTTCAACCAGTGTTCTTATATCCTCCACAGAATTGTTGGATGCCGCATCAAGTTCGTAAATATTAAGTGAAGCATTATTGTTAAAAGCCGTACAACTTTCACATTCATTACACGGTTCCATATCGGGTGTAGGATTAAGACAGTTTATTGTTTTAGCCAATATACGCGCACACGTTGTCTTGCCCACTCCCCGTGGTCCGGTAAAAAGGAATGCTTGTGCCAGGTGGTTGTTTTTTATGGCACTCTGCAAAGTAGATGTAATGGACTCTTGACCTACAACTTGCTTAAATGTGGACGGGCGGTATTTACGGGCTGATACAACAAAATTATCCATTTAAAATTTTATTTAAATAAAGTTCAAAAATACGGAATAAATGGTAACGGAAAAAAGATATCGACAACCATTATAATTTTCCACTAAATATTGTTTCACCAATTAAAAGCCTATACTTTAAAACTGGTTACCTTTGTAAAAACATAAACGATTTATTATGGACTCCACAAATTTAGCTGAATTACAACACTCCTACTTTTTTGAAGAAACCCAGTTTGCAGAGCTGATGCATCACCGCATATACCATATACTTCTTATATCCAGCGTGTATGATGCATTTATACTTGAGGAAGACGGACGTATTGACGAGCAGATATATTTTGAATATATGTCCCTAAAATTGCACTATCCACCGGTATTCATCAAAGCAACTTCCGAAGAGGAAGCCTTTGAAAAACTTGAGCACATGGATATAGACCTTGTAATAACAATGCTATCGGATGAAAAGAAAGATACTTTCGAACTTTCCAACGAAATAAAAAAAAGATATCCAAATATCCCTATTGTTGTTCTCACTCCTTTTTCGCGGGAAGTAAGTATCAAAGTGGAAGATGCCGACAATGTAGATTCCATTGATTACATTTTCAGCTGGCTTGGAAATGCGGATATTCTACTGGCAATAATTAAACTTATTGAAGATAAAATGAACGCTGAACATGATGTCATTCAAGTTGGTGTTCAAGCTATTCTCCTTGTGGAAGACAGTGTTAGATTTTATTCCAGTTATTTACCCATAATTTATAAGAACATTTTCAAGCAGTCTAAAATTTTTATGCTTGAAGGTCTCAACGAGCATCAAAAGATGTTACGTATGCGAGGCCGACCTAAAATTCTTTTGGCAACAAATTACGAAGAAGCGGTTGAATTGTATGATAAATATAAAGACAACTTATTAGGAGTAATTTCCGACATTTCATATAAACGAAAAGGGGTAAAAGACCCCGGAGCGGGCTTCAGGCTTGTGAGAAAAATAAAAAAGGACAATAAATATTTACCTTTATTACTACAGTCAAGTGACCTTTCCAATAAAGAAAAAGCCGAAAAGTTGAATGTAGGTTTTATCTATAAAAACTCCAATAGTCTTAATTACAAACTACGAGAGTTTATTAAAGAACATTTTGCATTCGGTGATTTTCTTTTTAAAGACCCCGAAACAAAAGAAGTTGTTGCACGGGTTAAAAACCTTAAAAACCTTCAGGAAAAAATATTTTCAATTCCCGAAAACTCTCTAAGATATCATATCGAAAGGCACCACCTTTCCAAATGGTTAAGAGCCAGGGCCTTATTCCCTTTGGCACACCTTTTCCTTCAATTTTCCAGTGAGGATTTCAAAACCTGCGATGAAGTAAAACATTTTGTTTACAATGCCATTGCCAATTACAGGATGATGAAAGCCAGGGGCGTTATAACCCAATTTGATAAAGATACTTTCGATAATTATTTTATGGTTTCACGTATCGGTGAAGGATCAATCGGAGGTAAAGCCCGCGGACTGGCATTTTTGGACACTCTTATTAAAAGAAATAAACTTTACGACAAATTTGAAAAAGTGGAAATATCAATTCCGAAAACCATAGTAATCGGAACCGATGTTTTTGATGAATTTATGGAGACAAACAACCTTTATGTTGTAGGACTTTCCGACGACAAAAGCGATGATGAAATACTTCAAAGTTTTGTAAGTAAAGCCTTACCGGAAAGCTTAATGGAAGATTTGGCTATCGTTGTTGAAAAAACGGAAAAACCTCTGGCGGTAAGGTCGTCAAGTTTATTGGAGGACTCGCATTACCAACCCTTTGCGGGAATATATAATACATATATGGTGCCCAGCTCAAGCGATAAAAAATTAGTTCTTGACATGCTTACAAAAGCAATAAAAAGTGTTTATGCTTCCGCCTTTTTTGCCGACAGTAAAGCATATATGGAAGCCACATCAAATGTTATCGACGAGGAAAAGATGGCCATCGTTATTCAGCCGGTTACCGGTACCCGATACGACGATCATTATTATCCCACTTTATCGGGAGTTGCACGCTCGATCAACTTTTATCCGGTGGAGCCGGAAAAGTCGGAAGACGGCATTGTTAACATAGCTTTCGGGCTTGGTAAATACATTGTTGACGGAGGTTTGTCTTTGAGGTTTTCGCCCAAATATCCCAAAAAAGTTCTGCAAATGTCAAATACCGACATGGCTTTAAAAGAAACTCAAAAATATTTTTACGCACTTGACCTTAAACCCGAGTCTTTTGCCGTTTCAACTGACGATTCCGTTAATCTGAAAAAATATCCTATCAGACAGGCGGAAAAAGACGGTTCTTTACAATTTGTAGCGTCAACTTACGACTTCCATAATCACATACTCAGGGATAGTCCCAATTATGACGGTAAAAAAGTTATAACTTTTGCAGGGCTGTTAAAACATAACAAATTACCCATTGCTGAAATTTTACAAGAAGTTCTCAAGGTTGGCGAACATGAAATGGGGAAACCTGTAGAGATAGAATTTGTTATGGACCTAAACGAAAAAAGGGAAGGAAGGCAGGTTTTTACACTTTTACAAATACGCCCCATTGCTTACAAAGAAGAGGATGTTAACATTTGTAAAGACAAAATAAAAACAGAAGATACGATAATATTTTCCGAAAAGGCGCTTGGGAACGGTGTAATTGAAGATGTTTATGACATAGTTTATGTAAGACCGCAAAATTTTGATCCCGCAAAAAATAAAGACATTGTAAATTACATCTCCGGGATAAATGAAAAATTCAAAGCAGATAAAAAAGGTTATTACCTGATAGGACCCGGGCGGTGGGGTTCAAGCGACCCGTGGTTAGGGATTCCCGTAAAATGGCCTCACATATCCGCAGCCAGAATTATTGTCGAATCGGGATTGGATAATTACAGAATAGACCCCAGTCAAGGAACACACTTTTTCCAAAACCTGACATCTTTCAGAGTAAATTATTACACCGTTAACCCTTTTATTAACGACGGTTTTTTTGATATCGATTATCTGGATAAACAACCTGCAATATTTGAAAATGAACACATAAGACACGTCCGGTTCGACATACCTTTAATAGCAAAAACCGACGGCAAAAAAAATCTGGGAGTAATATTCAAACCTTGAAAATTCGGAATTATCGGATAAAAATGAAATTTATTTTTGCCAAATGCTTATAGAGAAAAACATATCACTTAAACCGTATAATACTTTCGGGGTTGAGGCAAAAGCCAAGTATTTTGCAAAAGTCAACACCATTGATCAACTTAAAGAGGTCATTAGTTTTTCAAAACAAAAAAATAGCGGTAAACTGATACTTGGCGGCGGCAGCAATATCCTATTCACAAAAGATTACGACGGAATTGTAATTAAAAACAATCTCACGGGAATTAAAAAAGTTTACGAAGATGAAAATATTGTGAGGGTTAAAGTGTACGCCGGCGAATCGTGGTCCGGTTTTACCGATTATTGCGTTGAAAAAGGTTGGTGCGGAATAGAAAATTTAAGTTTGATTCCGGGTAGTGTCGGTGCATCACCGGTTCAAAACATCGGCGCTTACGGCGTGGAAGTTAAAGACTCTGTTTTTGAAGTTGAAGTTATTGACATCGAATCATTGGAAATTTCAAAACTTACCGGTAAACAGTGTGATTTCGGGTATAGAAATAGTATTTTTAAAAACAAAGCCAAGGAAAGATTC
>WFZS01000156.1 GCA_015489465.1 Bacteroidales bacterium
GTAATAGCGGGCATCGATTTTATCGATTACCCGCTCCCGGAGAAAGTCCGTAACTTGAAAAAATTAGTTACTGTTAGTTTTTATGAGTATAATGTTAATTAAATTCAAATTATAAAACACTAAAATTTTATAAACCGAATATTCTAAGGATGCTTTCAAGCTTTTTCCGGACATATCTTTATTGAAATTATTTATTTGTTAATAAAAACCTTTTTAACGGTAGTCCCCGAAATACCGGAAACTTTTACAATAACATACTTGTTATTCCCGCTTGACGACAGTTTTATTATTTTATTTTCGGAAACAATCATCTTCAACTTTCTTCCCATTATATCAAACATTGTAACGGTTGCTTTTCCAACCGGTGTGCTTTCTTCCCTTACGATATACACATTTTTACCCAGGGCATAAATTTTTATCAGGTTACCGTCGGTATTGCTACTAACATTATTTATGCTGTTTATGAAATGTAATTTGAAGCGTTCCGAAATTTCAGTAGAAGCAGTGTTAAATTCGTATTCAAGGTTCTTTTTGAAGTCGATAAATTTATTTTGTTCAACATCTTCCAAATAAATTTCATAATTATCCATCACTTCGGCTTTTTGCAATTGCAGATGTTGAGTTCCTGAAGAACCGGCTTTAAAATTCAACGATACTACACGGGTGTCATTAATTAGCGGCGGAAGGCTTAAAATACTCATGTCTTCGTTGTTGTAAGCAAACCAAATTTGCGGCGCTTCATCCAAAGAAAAGAATTTTTCCACATCAAAACCGTCATCAAAACTATCGGTGGCATTCTCCGAAAAACTTATCCATGCTTCATCTTTTTTATCATCTTTAAAACAAACGATTGTAGCATAAGGATCATTTGTTTCATCCGTATTTTTATAATAATTTTGATGAGAGTGAACCCTGGCGGAATTGGGTATCGTAAAATACATGTTGGTACTTTTTGCATGAATAAAAAATCCCTGGCCACGCGGTATTATTCCATCGGTAAGACTTCCTTGTCCTTGTGAATTGCGGTAAGAATAATTACCTGTGGCGGAATTCCATACCCAAATGCTACCTGAAATGTCCGTGGTATCCCAACCGCTGCTGTCCCAATCGAGAGCACTGGGAAACGGGTTACCCACAAGATTATAACCGTGTGTTGACCCCGAATAAGAAAGTTGAGGTGTTGACCACTGCGAACCGTCAAGATAAATATCATCACTGTTAAAAGAACCGTGGAAAGTAACTGTCGTATCTTTTCCGTTCTCAACCCAAACCGCAAAACCGGCCGCCACAGGTAACGAAGTGTTTAAATCTACAAGATACGTCCAATTATCGGTAGGTTCGTTATATTTAGCGAGCCACACGTCGGGATTATGATTAAAATACAGTTGGTTTACGGTAACATTTTTTACGGGTGCCGCAATCAAGTGCCATTTCCCCGAAGTCAAAAATTGTTTTACATAAATGGTGTCACTTACTTTCAAAAAGTTTTCTCCCATCAATGTGGCATTTTCAGCCTGTGAACCCAAAGTAAAGTTTTTGGCTACCGAAAGTTTGGTAAGCGTTGGATAATTGGCCGATGTAGCCGAAACAGTTACATTTGTATTTGCAGTAGGTAACGTGTCATTATTCCAGTTTGCTGCATTATACCAGTCGGAGCTGCTTGTACCCGACCAAGTGGCAACTTTTGAATTCACATTTACATAAATATCATCGAGGTAAATACCACCCGAGCCTATTGGACTGTTGGCATGAAAACCGAAATAATAGACACCTGTCGTTGATGGAGTAATATCAGCTTTCCCGAGTTTAAAGCTCCAATTGATGATATAGTCATCCATCCAAATCACATTATTTTTCATTGATGAAATGCCGGGATAATCTCCATATTTCAATTCAAGTGATTCGTGACCCGAACTAGTGCTGTACACAAAAGCAATTTCATAGGAAACACCAGCTTGTAATGTGAATCCCGGTGTAAAGAACCAATCATCTGATGAACGATCGGACGGTGTTGCTATAAATGCACTACCCGAACCGGAATAACCGTTATAGTTTTGCGTCTTCCATTTTGTTCCGTCTCTGTTAGCATCTACAACGGTTACACAAGAAGGCATGTACGGATTTGTAACATTTTCAAAATCTTCAAAATATGGTAAGTTAGAAGGATTGCATGGCGTTGAAAAACTTTCGGGACCAGACCAGTCGCTGTGATTGCCTCCTCCGCATGAAGAACGTACATACCAGTCGTAATCCGTACCGGCTACAAGAGATGTTATAGTTTTGGGGTTGGATGTTGTTCCGGTAATGGTTATGCCGGTGCCTTGTGCAAATCCCGCATTACCGTATTCAATATCCCAGGCAGATGCGCTGCCTCTTTCCTTCCATTTCAGTTGGGCTGTTGTGGCGGTTATGTTTTGTGTCCAAAGGGAGTCGGGATAAATGCCGGGGCAACTATTGTCTTCAATGGTAATGTCATCAATATACCAACCCTCTTCTATAATTCCGTTATCTGATGATAATTTAAAGCGTACTTTAACCCGTTCTTCTTTAAAATTTTCCAATGAAAATGTCTCTTTTTTCCACCAACCGTTGGTTGCGGGATCTCCTCCCCATTCAGGATAGGAATCTTCATTAAATCCTTGGTAAGCCCCGTAGTTGTTTGCATCGCCTTCGTAAGAATTAGTTGGTAATGTTCTCCATGTACTACCGTTATCGATGGAAATCTGCACTTTGCAATAATCACCTCCGCCACCGGTTTTGGCAATATGCCAGAAAGTAAGAAACGGATGTGAAGTTTTTGACAAATCAACGTATGAGTTCATTACCAGGTAATTAAGATTGTTGTTTGAATATTCATTGCGGGCGCTTTTTGCTCCACCGTGTTTCAGAGATGTATTTAAAGAAAAATCAACCGAATTTCCCGAAGCATTGCCGAATTTTACAAATCCGCCTTCAAAGTCTTCCGTTACAGGCAGGGTGTAAGGAGATGTGGTTGTAGTAAAACGAATGGGACCTGTCCATGTGCTGGAACTGGTTCCCGAGCAATTTTTCTTTACATACCAATCGTAAGTGGTGTTTGGAGAGAGTCCGGTAATGGTGTAGGCAGTATCGGAGATATTTGAAATCGTTGTCCCGTTTCCGTGTGTAAATCCCGCTGCACCATATTCAATAGTATAGGTAGGAGAATAGAGTTGGGCTATCCACGATACCCGTGCCGAATCGCCCCAGGCGGATGTTTGAGGACCCAACGGCGGAGCACAACCTACGGTTGATTCTTTAATGGTAACATCATCAATATTAAGCCCCTGACTTCCGTTATTCTGAATCACCTCAAAGGCGACCCAAGAGTCGGAAGTGTTATTGGGAAGGACTATGGAGTCGTGTACCCAGCTGTTTATAGTAGTATTTTCATAAGTTTTAAGAACTGTCCAGACTCCTGTGGCGGCTGATTTGTAAATCACATTAAATTTATAATAGCCGTAGCTTGTACCATACCAAAAATCCATTTGAGGTGCCGTCAAATTACTTAAATCCAGTGGAGGCAGGACGAGTCTGGTTTGAGCATCATCGCTAGTGCCTTTCAGGAAATATGCATTGTATGAACCGGAATGGGCGGAAGTAATATACCACCCGTCGCCATTTTGAAATTTCCAGTCTTCGTTGTAAATGTTCACATATTCCTGCGACCAGCAACCGGGCATATTCCCGCCGTTTTCAAAATCCTCCGTCCAAGGGAAATTGGATACAAGGCAAAGTGAATCAATAGTAATATACGCTGCACGTATCAACGTATCCGTTGTCGAGCCGTTCCCAACTACGAGCTTAACAGTATAGGTACCGGGGTTGCTAAACTGAACCCACGGCTCTTTGGAAGTCGATGATGTGGAAGCTGCATAAGTTACCGTGCTGGGACTAAATGACCATTTCCATGTTGTCGGACTACCGTAGCTAATGTCGTAAAATTTTACAAGTTCGCCTACACCCGCATCAGTAGTATTTACCACAAAATCAGCAGTTAGCGAAAAGGGTCCGAATTTGAATTTTGAGATTTTGGTTTTTCTGTTAACATCGGAATATTGATTGGTGTACCAAAAAACGGAATCGTTGGAAGGGTCAACCGAAATTGAAGAATAATCGCCCCAGCGGCTACTCCCTTGCGGATGTAAACCGTTAAAAATCACCTCTTCGGCAATGTCTAAAGTTCCGTTGCCAGCGGCATAAGCCGAAGGACTTTGGGCGGCATATCTTATTCCGGGATAGGTTGAAGAACCCGTTACCGAATACCCCATGGCAATACGGTGATTGGAGTTCATGGTAATACTTCCAACCCATCGGCTGTTGTTGTCGGGCGAATAAGTTCCCTGCTGCCGGATTTCCCATTCTCCTTCGGTTTTGCGCAGTTCGTACCAACGCATTCCCGCAATTGTGTTAGTATTGCCTTCAACGGCATGACAACATACCAATTCCTGGTGACTGGTAAAATTCCTGTAAACAGGTTTGTTCATTATATAATTTGCCAGTGCATCCAATGTGCTGCCGGTAGGTTGTTCGGGGTCGGGAGCAGGTGTAAACGGAGCCACATCCAAAGCCTGTACCCTTTGAAAAGTTGAGTTGGCGGTATTATTCCAATCCACATCCATTTCATAAATCCATAATTGGTCTTTGATAGAGTTCCATTGGGCATCATTAATGGCAACAAAAAGGCCTGGAGTGTTAACCGGAGCAAAAGCACCATCGTTGTCAACCGGAGCGGCAATGGAATAAGTAACGTCGGGTCTGTCGGGATTAATAAATCCGACCATTTTTGCCGGTTGTCCCAAAAGCATTTTTTCACGCTGCATGGCAAAAACATCTTCCTGGTCTTCCGTGCTGTTTCCCAGTTTATCGACACCTACATAATAGGCATCGCGCCATATTCCGTATTTTGGATAATCGGGCCAGTCGTCCACGTCAAATGAATAAGAATACCAGGCACCTAACGGGTTTTCCGTTTGTGATACTGCAAACATCAAATAGTCGTTATCGCCGCTTTTTGACATTTCGGTAATCAGCCATCTCTTTGCTATTTCATCATATAAAACTACCGGGTCACCGTCATTGTAATTTCCTCCGGGAAGTCCGGTAAACAGGTTGTTAAGAGCTATAGGTCCGGCTTTCAGCGTACCGGTTTTGTCGTAAACGGAGAATGTTGAATTTACGGCCTGTACATAATAGTTGGAATCAACATCACCGTTTGCATCCGACGGATAATTGGGACTTTCCGCTCCTTCGAAGGTAAGTAGAGGTGCATTGGCACCCCTTGTCCCCTGAGGCATAAAATTTTGCATCACCGGATCATCCTGAAGCTGATAAATTATATTTTCTTTCTTTTCTCTCTCACTCTCTTTTAATTTACGTTTACCTTGCTCTACCATTTTGTTCCACTCTTCGGGTGTTACCGGTTCCATCTCGGATACTTTTATTGTCTTTTTTACCTGAGATTGTATTACTAATGTAGGGGTTGCTATTCTCTTTTGTTGAGCCTGTATTGTTAAGGAAATGCTAAATGCCAAAAGAAGTAATAAAATTTTTTGCATAACTCTGATTTTTTTCGTTTTCCGGATATTAAACATGGTCAAAAGTAGATATGTGTACACCAAACCGGATGATCATTTGAGACATTAACAGGTTCATTCGGGACATTTCAGGCATATAATTAAAAAATACCGGAATAATCAATAAAAACCGGAAAAATACAGCCGTTAAAACAATAACAACTAAATTTCGCTTATTATAAGTTTTATACCGCCTTTTTATTAGTTTTGTAATAGTGTAACATTCTTAATGTTTTTGTTTTATCACGAAACGTAAAATATTACGTAACTACTTTTAATAGATACAAAACATCTCCCTTTAATTAACTCCCGGCTGTGTTATTTAAGGGTTTGTTAAACCGAAAAACGAGTTTTACCATGGGCAAAACATCTTTATATATCTTTTTTATTCTATTTACCGTACAAATAGCTTTCGCTAAAAAAGGTGATAATAAATTATCTGAGGAAATTACAGAAATCGTTAAAAAAGCAAGAAAGCAAAATAAATTAAGCGATGCCGTTAAATTTGTTAATCAAGCTATTTACTTATCTCAACAATCAATTGATGATTCAATAATAATTGCAACATATTACAATAAGCCCTTAATTGCTGCCATACTCGGGGATTTTGATAAAACTCTAGATTATTTGCATGAATTTGATTCCGTTCTAGCCCTACACTATCATCCGTATTACGATTTCAGGCACTATACTTTATATGCTTATGCCTATTCAATGAAGAATAATTATGTTTTAGGATTGAAATACAATCTGAAAAGTATTGAAATGGCCAAAAAGAACCATGATGAAAAACAATTGGCTGATGCATATAACAATATCGGAAAAGAGTATATGAATCTGGATGATAAAGAAAATTCATTTAAGTATTTAAAACTCGCCGATTCGATTTACATGAAAATTAATGGACACGGAACTTACGTGTTGTATAATAATTTATCGCAAGTAGCTCATAATTTTAAAGAAGCAAAGAGGTATTCACAAAAAGCTTATCAATTGTTAGACACTACAAACCTGCAAGATTTGGCATTGTTTTATTTGATTCGTTCCGATGCTTTTCAAACACAAGAACATTATAAAGAGAGCTTGATTGCCGGACGCAGGGCGTACTACTTGGCGGGTAAAATTGAAAATAAATTGCTTCAAAATACAGCCATGATTTATATGGGCAAAAATTATTTTTATCTTGATAATTTGGATTCGGCTCTTATTTATCTGGAAAAAGGATTGCAATATGATAAGGAAATGTTGGCCAATAAAATGGAAATAGCCCGGATGCTCTCTAAAGTTTACGAAAAGAAAAGAAACTATAAAAAAGCATTTCAATATCACAAAACTTATGTACAATATTACGACTCAATAAAATATGATGAGGCACAAGCAAAATATTCGGAGTTTAATGTTAAATATGAAACCGCTGAAAAAGACAAGGAAATAGCATTACAAAAACTTGAAATCGCCAGAAAAAATAAAGCAAGAAACAATATTTTATTTGGTGGATTTTCAATGTTATTATTGGTAACGGGTTTTTTCCAATGGTATATTTCAAAACATAAAAAGAAAAAACAAGAAGCTGAACTGGAATTACAAAAAGAGCATGAACTTAATGAGATGCGAAAGCATTTTATAGAAAATATTGCTCACGAAATACGCACACCTGTCACATTGATTAACGGACATTTGGAATTGGCACTGGAAAACATAAACAATTGCAATGAAACGGAAAAACACATTAAAACCGCGATGTCCAACAGTAAAAAAGTACTCTCCGATGCCAATGAAATTCTTGACATGCTTAAACTTGAATATGAAAAAAAGCCCCCGGTATCAGAGGAAATTGCCTTGAACTCTTTTTTACGGTTAACGTTTTTTTCTTTTGAGTCAATAGCTAAATTGAAAAATCTAGAGTTGGTTTTCAGGTGGTATTTAAAAACAAATGTTGCAATAAAATCCGATAAAGAAAGACTTGAGAAAATTTTGAATAATTTTATTTCCAACGCAATAAAGTTTTCCCCATCAGGAAAACAAATAATATTAGAGACAACTTATAATAATGGTTCGCTAATTATAGGTGTTACCGATTCGGGTCCCGGAATCCCAGCGGAGGAAAAGCAAAAAATATTCGACCGTTTTTATCAGCTTACAAACACATCGAATGCAGGGGGAATGGGTATTGGACTATCGCTGGCTAAAGAGCTTGCAAACTCACTGGGGGCACAGGTTTATGTAGAGAGCAAGCCTTACGAAAAAACTACTTTTTACATTACATTAAAAGTGGAATTAATAGAAATATCCGCACAAAAGGCTGAAGAAAAGATCGAAAAAAAAGAGACGAAAAAAAATAAAATTTCCGTTAATCCCGATAACAAACCGTTGCTTTTAATTGTTGAAGACAACCCCGAAATGAACGCTTACTTGAAAGAAATATTATCTTCCCGCTTCGAATGTCACACGGCTTTTGACGGCATTGAAGGTTTACAAAAGGCACAGAAACAAAAATACGGTGTTATTATTTCAGACGTAATGATGCCCGGAATTGACGGTTTTGAATTGAAAAAGAAACTCAATAAAACGAAAAACCGGAAAAACACCCCCTTTATTTTCATCACTGCAAAATCCCGGCTTTCGGATAGATTGGACGGATTTAATCTGGGGGTCGATGATTATATTACAAAACCTTTTGTTAAAGAAGAGCTTGTTACACGAATTATGCGTGTTTTGGCAAACAAACAGTCGAGAGACCGGTGGGCAGCAGAAAATCCTGATGACATTATTGAAACCGGTAGCGAAGGACAACTTTTGGCAAAAATAAAGACGGTAATAAGACAAAACTTGCATAATGAACATTTTAAGGTTGCTGACCTCGCCTTTGAAGTTTCTTATAGTACCCGGCAGTTAAGCAGATTAATAAAAAAGAAAACGGGACTTACTCCTCTGCAATTTATACAGGAAATCAGGTTGCAAAAAGCTTATTCGTACCTTTCGGAAAAACAATTTGCCACTATTTCGGAAGTAAGAAATAAAGTCGGTATGCCGGGAGCATCAAATTTTAATAAAAAGTTTTTTGAACGATTCGGTATAAAACCTTCGGAAGTATTGGCTTTATAATATTTATTTTTCACCGGATTGAAATTTTATCGTTCATCAAATTACGATGCCCTTTGATTTATAGTTGGCTCATTCAAAAAGACTATTTTTGCGAATAGAAAAATGACAACTGATGAGCAAGCTGCAAAAAGAGATATTTTTCCATGTGGGAACCGGTAAGACGGGAACCACCTATCTGCAATACCGTGTATTTCCTTATTTCAAAGGCATTTATTATATACAGCGTACAAAGTATAAAAAATCAAAGGATATAATACAAAACACGGATTACGAAAAATATCTCCTTTCAAGGGAATTCGACCAGCAGATGGAGGATGAGGTTAAATGGTTTTCGGCTGATTTTCCCGACACAAAACCTATTATAGTTTTCAGAAGACACGATTCCTACATTGCTTCACAATATCGCAGGTTTGTAAAAAACGGTTTTCGTGGCGGATTTAAAGATTTTTTTGATATTGAAAACGACAAAGGTTTTTTTCGTAAAAAAGATCTTGATTATTTTTCGATGATTAAAATGCTGGAAAAATATTTTACAAAAAAACCTGTTGTTTTATTCTACGAAGATATGAGGGAAAACCCTCAAGAGTTTATTAAAAAACTTGCGGAAAAGCTTAATGTTACATATAATCCCGACGATATTGATCTTAGCAGAAAACACACGTCATATTCGGAAAAGCAGCTTAAATGGATGCAAAAATTCGGGAAACATATCAATCTGAAAAAGAGAAAATTATCCGAAAATCCGGTGATTCATTTTTTAGCTCATATACCTTTTGAAGGGTTCAGATATTTTATGCTTTATTCGGCAAAAATATTACCCGAAACCACCGAAATGAAAAACAGACCTCTGATAGATAAAAAGGACTTGGAAGAAGTTAAGGAATATTTTACCGCCGACTGGGAAAAATGTAAAGCCTATGCAGGTGAAAATTAGTCACCCGATATATTGCTTTTAAACTTTGTATGTAAAATACCACTTAACCTCTTAACAATTCCCGCATACTCAGGATTACCAACAACGTTTACATTCTCATCGGGGTCTTTAACATGATCATAAAGCATTCTTGCTACGGGCTTTCCGGTTTTCAGGTTTATATATTCGGTATATCCGTATTGCCGAGTGGTGAGCATAAAAGCATTGGCAGTTTTGGTAAAAACATAATCGTTAATTTTTTTGGAAGGGTCTTTAAGAACGGGAACCAAACTTTTACCTTCCAATTGTCCTTGTGGCGGAGTAAGTCCGCATAATTCGGCAAGTGTAGGATAAATATCCACAAGCTCTACCAACGAAGAACTTCTTTTCCCTCCTTTAATCCATGGCACTTTAAAAATCAAAGGAACTTTTGAAGTTATTCTGAAACTGGTGTATTTAGCCCACAGGGTATGCTCCTGCAAATTATACCCGTGATCCGCCACAAGCATCACAACGGTATTCTTGTCAAGTCCCAACTCTTTTAAAGTTTTTAGTATTTTTCCTATTAAAGTATCAACATAGCTAACCGTGGCATAATAACCGTGTATAAGAATTTTGGCGGTATCGTCACTCACCTGCCCTTTTCGGGGAATTCCGGAATATTGCCGTAACTCCGGAGAATTTGTAATAGCTTCTTTAGGTGCATTTTCAGGAACAAAATTGTTGTACGGTTGCTTTATGGAACTATCAGGGTATTTATCCCAATGACGCGCCGGAGCGTTAAAAGGCAAATGATTACTGATAAAACCTGCCGTAAGCAGAAAAGGTTTGTCCTGCTTGCTTAATTTTTTCAAATCTTTTATAACCTTTTCGGTAAGAATTCCGTCGATATATGTATGGTCAGGCACATCTGCTTTTTCAAATGCAGGTCCCGTTCCCGTTTTTACATATTCTTCATGATTTTCGGGTAACTGGTAATCACGCCATAACGACTGCCAATAATCCGTTGGAGCCAAGCCCTTATCGTTTTTATCGAAAGCATAAGGACGCCAAACCTCATCCCAGTCGTCCATATTATCGTCAAGATGATGGTAAATTTTACCGTTTGAAATGGTAATGTAACCGTTTTGCTTCATCAATTTCGCAAAACTTACTGCATTCGGAACTTCTTTACTTACAAAAGTGTTGTAATTGATAAATCTGTTTTTTGTGGGATACATCCCTGTTAGCATACATGCCCTTGAAGCCCCGCACACAGGCACATTACAATAGGCCTCGTCAAAAACAATACTTTCCGAAGCAAGCTTGTCAATATTTGGTGAGTACATCTGACTTTGTCCGTAACAACCCAATTGTGGACGAAGATCGTCCATATATATTAAAAGAACATTCGGTTTTGTATTTTTTGTTTTTTTCTTTGAACCGTTATCTTTACAGGAAAATGTAAAAAGCGAAATAACTACCGTTAAAAAAATCAGCTTCTTTTTCATAAAAATGTTTTTTGTAAAATTAACAAAGTTCTACTTTGAAATTTAACTTTCGTAAAACCACGTAAAATATCAAGATTAAAACATATACACTACCCCCTGTTATTCAAATAATTACAAATTAACATATAAATATATTTAAAAATTATTTGCAGGTTAGTGAATATTAACTACATTTGCACCGGAAAAATATTCTTGCAAATGCAAACGGAAAGACAAAAAGAGATATTGGAAGTTGCCATCGATATCATTGCTAAAAAAGGAATTCAAGGTTTAACAATAAAAAATCTGTCGAAAGCAATCGGGATATCGGAGCCTGCAATATATAGACACTTTAATAGTAAAACCGAAATATTGATGACCATATTGGAAAATTTCAAAGAAATGGCAATGGCTCTTTCTGAGATGTTGGTAGAAATGGATATGCCGGCTATTGAAAAAATAAATTTTATGTTCGGTAAAATGATAGACTTGTTTGAAGATTCTCCTTCAATGGTATCGGTGATATTCTCGGAAGAGATTTTTAAAAACGACGAAACTCTCAAAAACAAAATCGTAGAAATATTAAACCTGCATTCCAATACCGTAGAAAACATCATCACGGAAGGACAGAAATCCGGTAATGTGCGTAATGATATAAACGCAGGCAATCTTACACTAATTATAATAGGGGCATTAAGATTTTTAGTAAAAAAATGGGATTTGAATAATTATAGTTTTAACCTTAACAAAGAGGGTGAAAACCTGGTTGTGGAATTGGATAAAATCCTTAAAAACCGGATTAAACGTTAACATAAAATAAAATTTTTTAACCAATTAATTAGTTAATATTAACTAACAGAAATATGACAAGAATACTAATAAAATTACTGGATTACAAATGGTGGACAATGATATTAATATTGTTAATCACCGTGTTTTTTGTTTATAAAATGAAGCAAAATACCAGGATGGAAACCGACCTTGACAAATATATGCCTCAGGACCATCCTGCTTTTATATACAGCGACAAAGCTGAAGACTGGTTCGACATAAAAGACGGAATCATTATAGCCATCGAAAATAAAAAAGGGATTTTCAACAGCGAAACCCTTGACACCTTGAAACAATTAACAAAAAGATTTCAAAAATTCAAAGAGATTGACAAAAATGATGTAACGTCTCTTTACACTGCTGATAACATAGTTGGAAGTGACGGCGGAATTGACGTTAAAAGGTTTTACAAAAGGGTTCCGCACTCACAAAAAAGACTGGAAAAACTAAAAAAATCCGTTGAAAAGAATGACATGATTTTCGGACGCTTGGTTTCCGACGACGAAACCGTTACAGTTATTGTTGCCGAAATAGGTAAGGATGTCTTTAATCAGGATTTTTACAACAGAATTTTAAAAACCGCAAAAGCGTCCGAAACAAAAGACATAAAAATATATGTAGCCGGACGCCCTATTGTGGAAGGAACCATGGCACTTTTAGGACCCAAGGACATGAAAAAAATGGTTCCCATAGTACTGATTGTTATTTTCATCGTACTGTTTATAACCTTACGAAGTTTAAAAGCTACACTTATTACACTTGGTGTTGTATTTTTTTCCACTATATGGACTTTCGGGTTAATGGCTACCGTCAACGTTCCGATTTATGCGGTTTCAACTATGATTCCGGTTATGCTTATAGCTATAGGAGTAGCGGACGGGATACATCTTTTCAGCCATTTGCAGACATATGTTAATCTCAATCCGGGAATTTCAAAAAAAGAAGCTGTTTCCGAAATGTTAACCACACTTTGGAAACCAGTGGTTATGACATCGGTAACTACCGCAGTAGGATTTATCTCGTTACTTACATCACAAGTATATCCGGTAAAATATTTCGGGATATTTACGGCTTTCGGTGTTTTGGTTGCCATGGTTTTTTCATTGGTATTTCTTCCTGCTTGTATTATGATTTTCGGACTTCCAAAGGCAAAAACCGGAAATGTTGAAGAGGATAAAGGAGGTCATTCGCATTCTAAAATTGCAAACAGCTTTACCAATGCCATCATAAAACACCGTAAACTTGTCATTTTTATTACCGCTATTATAGTTATCCTTTCTATAGTGGGAATGAAAGAAATATGGATAAACTCGAGTTTTCTCGAAAAATTTGAAAAGAACAGCGATATTGTACAAACGGATAAATTTATAAACGAACATTTCGGCGGAACAAGTACAATAAATCTAATTCTTGATGCCAACGGAAAAAAGGATGCTTTTAAGAATCCCGAGGTACTGAAACTGGTAACAAAAATGCAACACGATGTTGACAGCTCGTTACAAGTTGTAGGTAACACATTTTCACTGGCGGATTACATAAAACGAATGAACAAAGTTATGCATTCCGATAAAGAAGAATTTAACTCAATTCCGGATAGTAAAAATATGATAGCCCAATACCTGTTGCTTTACGAAATGTCGGGTGACCCTGAAAACCTTAACAAAGTTGTTGATTATAACTATGATAAACTAAACATAACGTTTCAACTTAAAAGTGACAACTCCAAAGACCTGAAAAAAGCAATTGCCATTATTGAAAAATATCGTAATGATTTTGCAAAAAAGGGTATCACTGTGAATTATGCAGGCAGCGGTTATAAAGCACTGGTATTTACCGACTTAATACTCGACGGACAAATTAAAAGTTTAATCATGTCGTTAATAATCATCCTCATTCTTTTATCGGTTATGTTTAAGAATATTTGGATAGGTTTAATCGGTTCGGTACCGATAATAATAACCGCATTAATAAGTTTCGGAGTAATGGGATTTTTGGGAATACCGTTAAATACAACAACCGCCTTGCTTTCGAGTATAGCAGTCGGAATAGGTATTGACTATGCGGTTCATTTCCTTGAACAGTACAGGCTAAACGCTGCAAAAACAAATAATAAATTGGAAGCCGCCCAAATCACCATGGCACATTCAGGGAAAGCCATTATTTACAACGCGATAGTAGTTATAGCAGGATTCCTTGTTCTGCTGTTTTCGGTATTTCCTCCGAACCGAGAATTGGGGGCTTTAGTATCGTTAAACATGTTCACCAGCTTTGTGGGGACACTCACTATAATGTTGGTTCTTTTGTATCAATCAAACATTTATTTTAAAAACAAAGCAAATAATTACTAAAAAAATAGAAAAATGAAAACATTAAAATTAACATTGGTATCGGCAATCATTATTTTAATAAGCGGATTTACCTCAACTGCATTTGCACAAAGCAAATTGACGGCACGCGAAATTGTTGACAAAGCTTACAATCTCCCTACCGGAGATGACATGACATCAAATCTGACAATGACTTTGATTAACAAAAACGGTGACGAAAGGGTAAGAAAAATAAAACAGTTCAGCCGCGATTTCGGGAAAGTGGAAAAGAAAATAATGTTTTTTATCTCACCGGCGGATGTAAGAAATACATCATTTATGGATTGGTCTTACGACGACCCCGGTAAAAGCGATGATATGTGGATTTACCTGCCCGCGTTGAAAAAGGTAAAAAGAATTTCAAGCGACAGCAAAAGCGATTATTTCATGGGCTCCGACTTTACTTACGACGATTTGGGCGACCGCAAAGTTGACGATGACACCCATAAACTTTTAAAAGAAGAAACAATTGACGGCGTGAAATATTACGTTATTGAAAGTACACCGAAAGACCCCGATTATATGTACAGCAAAACAATAACCTGGATTAGGGAAGACAATTTTGTCGGATTGAAAAAAGAGTTTTACGATGAAGACGGCGAACTTTTAAAGGTACTTCACATTAAAAAAGTGGAAAATATTGGCGGTTTTTTAACAAGAACACAATCGGAAATGGATAATGTTCAAAAAAATCATAAAACAATTATTAAACTTGAAAACGTGAAATATAACACGGGTATTCCGGCATCTAAGTTCAGTGAAAGAATGATGATGAGAGGAATTTAGTTAATAAACAAAAATTACCGCATTATGATTACGAGTAAAAAATCCGGAAGGTCATTATTAATAGTATTTCTGTTTTTGTCAAGCTCTTTAATTTACGCACAACAAAATATAAATCTTAACGGTTTTGTCAGGAACTACACCGCACTATCCTACAAAAACGGTGATATGACAATGCTACAAAACACTTTAAACCTGGATTTCAACCTTACCGGTGATAAAACGGCTTTAAAAGCCAATCCCATGGTTTATTTGTACGGTATAGACAGTTTGGATTTGAGGTTACGCGAAATATATCTCGACCTTTATTTTAACAGTATTGACTTACGGATAGGAAAACAACAGATAGTTTGGGGAAAAGCCGACGGTGTTTTCATAACCGACATTGTATCACCTTTAAACCTTACTGAATTTTTATTACCCGATTTTGACGAAATCCGTGTAGGTGTTTATGCCGCTAAAGCCGACTTTTATTTCGGCAACAGCACCATTGAAGCAATATGGAAACCTGTATTTGCAGGCAATGAATTACCGGGTCCGGGTTCAATTTGGTATAAACCTCCCGAGTTTCCGGCACCGGTTACTTTTGATCATTCAAAAGAAAAGATAAAACCCTCGTTGGATAACAGTGAATTTTATCTGAAATATTCTTTCTCGTCATCAGCTATTGATTTTGACTTGATGGGAGCATATACTTGGGATCAAACCCCTAGCATGTATATCGAAAAACAAATTGCACCCGATTCAACGGGACATCCCGTTTTGGCAGGATTATTAATTACACCTCAACACAATAGACTGTATGTAGCCGGAGGGTCTTTTACTTCAACAATCAAAAGTTTCGTTATACGCGGTGAGGCGGCATACTATAACGGAAAATACTTTCAGACAAAAGACCCTCAAGCTCCCGGTATGCTGGTTGAAAAAAATTACCTGCACTATGTTGTTGGTTTAGATTATGGTGTTGGAAATCTTAAATTAAGTACCCAATTCATTCAAAAATATATAATGGATTACGACGACCTAATGAAAGATGATGAGATTATGAACACCATGACTTTTCTGGCACGTTATGATGCCATGAGAGAAACTTTACATCTTGAACTTTTCAGTTATATAGGCCTTAATTACGGTGACGCACTAATCAGACCGAAGGTAACTTATGATTTCAGCGACGGCTTCTCAATCTTACTCGGCTCCAACATTTTTGTAGGCGATGAACAAGGTATGTTCGGCAGATACCGTGACAATTCGATGATATACACCAAATTAAAATACAGTTTTTAATATTAAAAAAAAAACCTGCCGTAAATGCTGATATTTACGGCAGGATTTTTCAGATATAACCCGCTTGTTTACCTGTTTACCACAAATATCTTACGTCCGTTGTATTTGCCCGCTTTTATGTCAAGAACGTAAACACCGTTTTTAACATTGTTTAAATCCAAACGGTCGTTTATGTATTTTGCGGA
>WFZS01000157.1 GCA_015489465.1 Bacteroidales bacterium
GTTATAAATTCACCAAATAATTCACGTGAAAAAATTAACCGAATTTTTCCTTCCGAAATTAAATTGTCAATTTCCGTATAATTATTTGTTATTAAATAACTTATCCAGATATTAGTATCAAGTATTACTTTTTTACTTTTCATAACGGGATTTTCTGACGGCTTCAACTTCTTTAGTAACTTCATCAAGAGAAGGAGCCTTGTCGGATTTCATTCGTAGTTCATTCAAAAGTTCCAGAAATTCTGTTTTAGATTTATCTTGCTGAATACGTATCAAATTTAAATCAGCCAAATTTTGTAAAAGAGATTTGGCTTTTGGATTCAATATATCTATTCGAATAGTTTCCATAACATTATTATTTTACTCAAAGATAAAAAAATATTACAAAAAATGTTCCCATATTTCGTGATGCACGCTATTACATAAATTATCACTAAGTAATTTTTTACATATTTTATTTTACAGTAGTTTTTAACAAGTTCATTAATTTTTGTTTTAACTTTGATAAAGATAAGTCGATATTATGACTAAAGACAAAGAGATATTGCAAAAACTTCTTAAAACTCTCTTAAATAAAGGGTTACCTTTTGCTGCTTATAGACTTCCGGGTGAAGAAAACGTTAATGTAGTGGTACAGAAAACAAAAAGAAAATTGAATTTTGATGTTAATGAGATTTGTAAAAGGGAAGGTTTTGTAGCGGCACCTTTTGAATCCGTTGTTTCTGAAACGGGAAATTTTATCAAAGCCGATTATTTTGCTTCAAAATATGACGATTATAAAAAAATAGTTAATGCTGTATCTGAATTTACAAATGAGGAAAAACCTAAATTTAACGGTGATAACTATGAGATGACAAAACAAGAATACCTCGATACGGCTGAATTCTTAATAAATCAAATAAAGCAAGGAAAGGTAGAGAAAGTTGTTCTTTCAAGGGTAATTAAAGAGCCTGTAGATAAAAATATCGATTTGTCATCTATTTTTTTAAATCTTGCCGGAAAATATAAATCCGCTTTCGTTTATCTGTTTACTTTTCCCGGCGAAAATATCTGGATAGGCGCTACTCCCGAAACTTTAATAAAAGAAAATGCTAATAATGAATTTGAAATAGTTTCTTTGGCCGGAACGATGACAGCGGACGAAAACAAAGAAAAAGGTTGGAGTGAAAAGGAAAAACGCGAACAAAAATACGTTACCGGCTATATTGAATCTAAACTTTCCGGACTTGGTATTAAAGATTTTGTAGAAGAGCCAGTAAAAACCGTCAAAGCAGGTCATTTGGTTCATCTGAACACTACTTTTCGTATCCCCGAAAAATCAGTTGGGGGTAAACTCGGTGAACTTGTTAAAAGATTACATCCCACACCTGCGGTTTGCGGATTGGCAAAGGTTGATGCATATAATCTTATACATCGCGCTGAAATCCACGAGCGTAGGTATTACACCGGATATTTGGGACCTTGGGGTCTGGATAATAAAAAACAACTGTTTGTCAATTTGCGGTGTGCGGAAATAAACGGTGATAATATGTGTTTTTACGTTGGAGGAGGTTTAACCGAAGATTCAGTTCCCGAAAAAGAGTGGGAAGAAACTTTGCAGAAAGCAAAGACACTGTTATCGGTTATGGAACAATAATAAAGCGAGTATTGTAAGTAAAAAAGTAAGATTAATTGTTATCATTATATTTTCATAATTTTTTCTTTCTATAATTTATTTTCCAATTTAAAAATGTAACTAAAATAAATATTCTTTGGGATGATATCCGAAACTATATTATTTGAAATTGCATATTCCTGTAAGCTAATACTAACGCACTCGTAAAAACTTGAAGTTGAAATGGTATTCACATGTCATTCTTTTATCACAAACCATGTTTGAGAATGAGCCGGTATTTCCACATCGAAAACGGCATTGTGATCACAATCTATCTTTATGGTCTTTGGGTTTTTATCTTGTTCGTAAACAGTGGCTTTGTTTTCTAATCCTGTGTAATAAAGATTAACTTTTATCTTTCTCTTAACAGGTTTTTCCAAGGGGTTGTAAACCATTAATAGCCCTTTTGTTTCGCCAGTAGGATCAACGTGTAAAATAGCGTCATAGTCACGTCCGTCCGGTCTTCTGACGTGAATGATGTCTCCGTCAAGAATGCGGCGGTGTTTTTTGTAAAAGTCAACCCACTTTTTTACCAGATTTTTGGTTTCATCGTTATCGTAAAGTTCTTTGCCTCGCCATGCCGCCTGCACTCCGGCGCCGAAAAGATTTGCCAAGCGTTGCCCGTAGCTTTTCAGATGTTCATGCAAAGGTTCCAGGGTTGCGGCTTTACCGCCGCCGTGATATTGCATCAAAGGAACGTGCA
>WFZS01000158.1 GCA_015489465.1 Bacteroidales bacterium
ATTTAATTTATTTAACCATCTAACTGACTTTTTTAAAGCACCGGATAAAATCAAAAGTCCTGTTAGATTAACAAATGAATTGTAAGTTTTAATATTTTTTAAAAATTCTTTCCAAAAAAACAATGAAAAAAAACCATAAGTAATTCTGTAAATAAAGTTTTTATTATTGTAATTTTTTAATAAATATGCATAATTGGTATTGACCTCACAATTTTCAGGCAAAACAGCTTTTTCGCCTTCTACAAGAGTGGGATAAACTATTATTTTATCAATTTTTTTTGATAAATAAAAAAGTTCATTCGATATAAAACTATCTTCTTTGCCGATTGAATAAGGGTATGACAGTGTAAATATATGCAATACTCCTTGCATAAATTATAAATAATTAAAAACACATAATATACCTTCTCTAAAAGCCGGATTTTTTAATAATAACCGTTTTCTAAATCTATTTTTTAAATAAGGAATAACTAACAGTTTTGTCCTGATTCCGGTTTTATTAAAATAACTGTCTTGAACAAAGAAAAATTCATTCAATCGTAAACCTGCCTGGTAACCAATCTTTGCCATTGTATAAGGGCTAAACCAAAACCTATGGTCACTGTTAATTATTTCATTTCCTTTTTTAGCAGCATTAAAATTTGTTAAAGAAAATGCGTTTGGTACTGTAATTATAAAATTACTTATTTTTCCTTTATATTTTTCCGCAATTGTTTTCAAAAATAATGTAGGATTATCAACATGTTCCAAAATTTCGCCTACAACTATGTAGTCCCATTGTGATTTTTCCAACTCTTGAATTTCATCTTTTGTAATATCAGCACAAACTACGTTATTATAGTTCATTTCTTTTTTCAGGTAATTTATACCGTCATTATTAATATCAATACCTAAAGTTTTTTTAGAATTTTCAGTAATACGTTCATGCAACCATATTCCTTTTCTTTGTTTTTCCTTAATTAACGGTATATGATCGCAACAACCCAAATGAATAACATTTTTATTTTTTACCAAACTATCTATTAAATCCAATCTGTTCAATATATATCGTTCCGGTTTTGCTATGTTTACAGTTAAGCCATTACTAAACTTTTCTCCGTTAATGTATTCAAATATGTTTTCTTTAAACTTCATTGTTTTTTGTTAAATTGACAATCCACTTAATAATAAAAAAGTAATATGTTACAATAATAGCAGTTGCTATAATAAAAGCATTTACATAACTGATATTAATATTTGCAGAAATTATTAAAACCAACGGAAACAAAATATTCATTATCATCGCAATAATCATAAACACCTTTTGTTTATTAAAAATTATAGCAATGTTTGATAAAGGTGAAGTTAAAAACTTAACAAAAAGATAGGGTGATAAAATCATAGCTATCACTCCGGCATTCCACCATTTATCACCATAAACAAATGAAAACAAATAAGGCCCGGCTATTAAAACGGGAAAAAATATTAAACTTCCAACAAGAGCCAAATTTTTAACCAAACGGATAGTATCTCCAAAAATAGATTCATTATTGGCCACTTTTCTACTGGCATTTTGGTAAAACACCTGACTAACTGCTTTTCCCACCATTCTTGTAGGTTTCATTAATAAACCAAGTGTAAAAGTATATAAACCCACCACTTTTAATCCATAAAATGAACTAAGAATAAAAACTGTTCCTGAAGCGTTAACCAAATCAAAAAATCCCTGCCACATAGTATATTTCGGAAAATCCTGGTAAAGTAAAGCATTATACTTTATTCTACGTAAACTAACTCTTGAGAATAAATTCCTGGTATCATTAAATGTTTTTACAGTCAATACTCCTGTAGAAGTTAGTTGTCCCGCCAATGTTCCCCAAATTAGCCCTGAATTGACATATTTCAACCAACCCAGAGTTAACTTGGTTCCGGCACCAACAGTAGTTTGGGCAATTTGTCTAAACGCCAATCTTTTGAATTGCTTTTTTCTACTAGCCCAAATATTTAAAGAATTAAATAAACCTGAAAGAAAAACAAGAATTGGAATTATGAAAACCCAATTTATAAATGATCGTGATTTTAGAATTCTTGCTATTTGGACATCAAAAGTGTTTACAAGAATATATGATAAAACACTTATAAAAAAAGTAATTGATACTGCTAATACCAGTAAATTAAAGGCGTCTTCATCTTTTTTGGGCAACATAATAGCCGATTCGTATTGAAAAGTAGCCACAATGCTAAAAATTCCCACAACGGACATTATTACTCCCAATTGACCAAAATTTTCAGGAGCATAAATCCTGGATAACACCGGCGAAACCAATATTGGTATAAATTGAGCAATTGAAGCGCCTGAAAAAAGAGTCAAAACATTTTTTACAAATTCGGATTTTATGTATTTTTTTATCAATTACAGAAAAAACTAAAACTTTATTAATTTTTAATTACCTCATCAAAAAAACGTAATCACAACCTATCAAAAAATAAATATTTTGAAACAGTTTACTACCACCCATCCACGCTTCCGCCTTCTAAGTCCCATTAAAACATGTTAAGGAACTAATTATCAAGTATGTATAAAATGCTTTTTCAAGCAGCCTCTTAACGGTTTACGTTAAGCTATATTTATTTAAAAAGCAATTTTAAATGGATATTTAAAATTGCTCAAACTTAATTTTGAAATAATTATTAATAAAATGCTTGTGAAACAGTAATATCAGGAATTGTCCAATTTAAATTCCAATCTGCAGTTATCAAAATAGTTTAAATTGTTACATATTTCAGTTGCACATGTTGATATCATTGTAAAATTATTGCCCATTTTTAGTTTTTTTAACATAACAAATTTACTCATATATATTTATTATGCAACAGGCGTCAAAATAAAAATATAACAACTTGTTAATAACTAAATGAAGGACGTTATTTTAGCTTGAACTCTTTAACGGTGGCTCCTGCTTTCCACGGTTTTACACCGTATTCAAAAGCACCCGCATCAGGAGATTTTCCGGTAAAACCACCGGTTATACCAGGAATTATAACACCCTTATCAATAGCTGGTGAATTTCTTTTTAAACGAAAATCACCATGAATGGCATCAACAAAAGCGGGATTTGATGTTACAACATTTCCTCTAAAAGTCGTTCCGATATTCCAAGGTTTATCGGAAAGATTGTTTATCACCTCCTGATTGATAACTTCCGTCCCGGGTCGCCCCCATGTCCACATGGCATTTTTACAAAACCATGCCGTGTTATTATAAATTTTATGATTTACGGCAGGTTTATTTGTGTGAATGGCATATTTACAATTCCAAATAACATTATGATGAACAATATAAGAAGAATCAAAATTGTCAAGATATATACCCGAAGCCGTACCCTCTGCATGATTATCATGCACCAAATTATATGCTATTTCCGAATTTCCTCCGTTTGTTTTATATGAATATGTAAGTCCCAAATCGTCACACATAAGACCACAGTTATACAAATCGTTGTACTTAATGTCTGTCGATTTACAGATACGGTGAACAAGAATACTCCGTGCTGCCGTATGCATTGTGTTTCTTAATATTGAATGACCTTTACCGGTTGCCGAAACAGCAGCTGCATCCGTAGCAGACCAGTCACAATTTTCAACAAGACAATTTTCAACTCTATTATTACTACCCCCCACACTTATACCGTCGCCCCAACTGTTGGCAACATAACAATTTTTAATAACATTATCTTTTCCCGAAATTGTTACCCCTTTACCGGACCAATGATCTATTGAATAGTTATCCGCTCCTCCTTTATCACGTACCCAACTGTTGGGATATGTAAAAAACGGAGTGGGATACAATATATTACAGCCGTCAATTACACAATTTTCCGCATCGCTCGCATCAATTGACGAACCGAAGAAATTGATATTTTTTATTACTATATATTTCTTACCTTTCAGATTAAAACCGTAAATTCCTGTACGTAGGTCAAAATCCAACTTTCCGGGGTTTACTCCTTTCGGAGGAATGTAATACAAAGTGTCATTATTCCAATACCACTCATTTTCTTTATCCAAAGCATTTAAATGGTTAATCAAATATCCGTAACCTTGACCGAGGTAAATTCCAGGATTATAACCATTCCAAGGCAATGACCTTCCGGTACAATGCACCGTTTCTTGTGTAGAATATTTTACCTTGCCAATACCTGCAACCCATTTTTTACCTGCTAAAATGACACAATAAGCCCCTTTCCAAAAATTTTCAGGCTTTTTCATCCGCTTAAACAACACATCACCATTTGCCTTTGCATTTATTTCTTGCCATCCGTTAAATGAACACATATTCCCGTCTTTCTTATCGGGATATCTGGCTATTTGAGCTCTTTTTCCGTTTACAAACAGCTGTAAAACGGAATCGGGAAAATGAACTTTATAAATATCATTTTTATATTTTTCCCAAACATTACATAATCTTTTACCTGTTATAATAAAAACCGTGTCATTATTGAACTTCGTAAACACAAGCGGATTTTCTTTATCTCCGTCATTAACAGGCTTAACGGTTTCATAATATTTACCTTTCATGATGTAACAGGTATCGCCTGCAACCATCATTGACGCCGCTTTTTGTATTGTTTTAAACGGATGTTTTAATGTTCCGTTATTACTATCGGAGCCTTCCTGCGAAACATAATATTGACCCGATGAATTTTTTCCTGCAAAAACCAACAGTATTAAAAGTGGAATTATTTTATAAAACTTCATTACGATATATTATTTAAACCCCTGATTTTCATATTCTTTAAGCCACCGCACGGTAGTAATATTATAAGGCTCATCGGGTATCTTGATATAATATGTTTTATGCTTTCTGTTTTTTAAATACGTTTGTCTTAACCAAGGATTGTAAATCTTTAATAACCTGTACGTTATGTTACGTTCTTTTGCAAAATCAGCCCAACTGTCAACCCTGTAATTCACTTTTTCTATATGGTAAGGTAAAGGTTTATAATAATCGTCAGTCTCCAAATAAAAACTGTAATTTTCAGGGTTACTGATTATCATCTTAATGGCAAGAATACGGTAAATATATCTGTTGGTTTCGCTAGGAAGCAGAAGATCGTAAAAATTACCGGCTTTTTGTTTTTCCATTAATGATGTTATTCTTTTAATCCCCGCATTGTAAGATGCCGCTACCAATGTCCAACTTCCCAACTTGTCATAGCTTTTCTTCAAATATTTGCATGCAGCCTCTGTTGACTTTTTCACATCATATCTTTCATCAACTTCTTTGTTTACTTCAAGACCGTAATCCTTTGCCGTACCTTTCATCAATTGCCAAAAACCCGCTGCTCCCGCCGGCGAAACAACGTTTGAAAGATTACTTTCTATCAACGGTAGATATCTGAAATCCAACGGAATACCGTTTGATAACAATACACTGTCTATTAACGGGAACCACCGTGTTGACCTCCTGATCATAAGCAATGTTGACGAATGCCAGTATGTATTTACCGATAACTCCTTATCCAGACCTTCCTTAACATAAAATATATCCACGGGAACAGGCTCTCCTGCAAAATCCAAGGTATCAGGTATAGGTAACGGAACAATACGGTAATCTTGTTGTGTGTTTGCAGGCAAATAAAGTTTTTTCTTAACCTTAAAGTCGTAGATATCCCAGATTAATACGGCAATAATAAATGTTACAAATACAACAAATCTTAAATATCTCTTTTTCATATTTTTTTTCAGTCTCTTATATTAATCTCGTCATATTATCCGGAAAAACGCTTTTCAAAAATAGTTAATAAAATGTCAAATTTTTTGTTTTGGGGCAGTTTATAACAACAACAACATTTTTCATAACAATTATTAAATATGTCGGTTTGTGAAATTTATTATCTTTGCAGTTCAATTCAAATCCTTACTTCCTTTGATGAATGAGGCATTTGAATTTATAAAGAAGGATGAAGAGACCGGGCTCTGTGAAGTCCTGGCAACCTGCCGGAAGGTAAGGTGCCAATACCCGGTTCCGGTAAAATTCCGGATGATGATAAATTTGAATGCTGATGATTTATTTTCATTAGTTATCATAATATCACGAAAATAAAATTTTAATAAAAAACTTATGCCTTTTACTAAACCCGACATAAAAGAGGTTTTGGATAAACGTGTGCTTGTGCTTGACGGAGCCATGGGCACTATGATTCAGCGCTACAAACTTGAGGAAAATGATTATAGAGGAGAAAGGTTTAAAAATGTGAACCGCTTGCAAAAAGGTAACAACGACTTGCTAAACCTTACTCAACCTCATATAATTAACGAAATACACGAAGCATATCTTGACGCCGGAGCCGATTTGATAGAAACAAACACTTTCAACGGAACTCGTATATCGCAAAGCGACTACGGTATGGAAGATTTTGTTTACGAGATGAACTTTGAAGGCGCCCGCCTTGCAGCTGCGGCAGCTGAAAAGTTTATGAAAAAAAATCCCGGTAAACCGAGATATGTTGTAGGTTCGATGGGTCCAACCAACAAAACCGCTTCCATGTCACCCGAAGTGGGCGACCCCGGTTACCGCAATGTAACTTTCGACGAGCTAAAAGACGATTATTATTTGCAAGCAAAAGCCCTGTTGGAAGGTGGAGCCGATATTTTGCTTGTGGAAACGGTGTTCGACACGTTAAATGCCAAAGCAGCATTAATGGCGATAAACGATTTGATGAAAGAAAAAGGCAGGAAATTACCGGTTATGGTGTCGGGGACAATAAGTGATAACAGCGGTAGAATTTTATCGGGACAAACATTGGAAGCGTTTTTGGCTTCCGTTGAACATGTTGACCTTTTAAGTATAGGTCTTAACTGCGGACTTGGCGCCGAACAATTACGCCCTCATATAGAAGAACTTTCGAACAAGGCTCACTTTCCGGTAAGTGTTCATCCTAACGCCGGTCTTCCGAACCAGTTCGGAGAATACGATGAAACGCCTGAAATTATGGGCTTACATATCAAAGATTATCTTAACAATAAATTTGTAAACATAATAGGTGGGTGCTGCGGAACAACTCCCGACCATATCCGTGAAATAGCCCGGCAGGTTGAAAAAGCCGAGAAAAGGGAAATCCCGAACCCCAACCATATCACCAAACTCGCCGGACTTGAACCCGTTATAGTTGACAAGGAAAGAAATTTTATCAATATCGGTGAACGTACCAACGTAAGCGGTTCACGAAAATTTGCACGTTTGATACGTGAAGGAAATTATGAGGAGGCTCTTTCCATAGCTCGTAATCAAGTTGAAGGCGGAGCTCAAGTGCTGGATGTTAGCATGGACGACGGTATGCTTGATGCCGAGAAAGAAATGGTGAATTTCCTTAACATGCTTGCCTCCGACCCTGAAATTGCACGGTTGCCTATCATGATAGACAGCTCGAAATGGGAAGTTATTGAAGCCGGACTAAAATGCGTGCAAGGGAAAAGTATAGTTAACTCGCTGAGTTTAAAAAACGGTGAAGAAGATTTTAAAGAGAAAGCGGAAAAAGTAAAAAACTACGGTGCGGCACTTGTCGTTATGGCTTTTGACGAAAACGGGCAAGCTGCAGACTACGAAAGCAAAATACGTATTTGTAAAAGAGCTTACGACATTCTTGTCAACGAAGTCAAATTTCCGCCGGAAGATATAATTTTCGACCCCAACATACTTGCTATAGGCACGGGAATTCCCGAACATAATAATTATGCCGTAGATTTCATAAAAGCTACTAAGTGGATTAAGGAGAACCTTCCGCATGCAAAAGTCAGCGGAGGCGTAAGCAATCTTTCATTTGCCTTCCGCGGTAACAACACGGTACGCGAAGCCATGAACTCGGTTTTCCTCTATCACGCCATTAAAGCTGGGATGGATATGGGAATTGTAAATCCGGGGATGCTGCAAGTTTACGATGAAATTCCGGAAAATCTTCGTCAGCTTGTAGAGGATGTTGTTTTGAACCGCAGGAAAGATGCAACAGACAGGCTTTTGGCTTATGCCGACAAAATAAAAAACAGCGAAGGCGACAAACAACAAAAAGAAGCCGAATGGCGAAAACTTCCCGTTGAAGAACGGTTGAAACATTCATTGATAAAAGGTATTACCGATTACATAGAAGAAGATGTTGAAGAAGCCCGGAAATTATACTCCAAAGCTTTGGAAGTGATTGAAAAACCATTGATGGACGGCATGAACGAGGTTGGCGAACTTTTCGGTTCGGGAAAGATGTTTCTCCCACAAGTTGTAAAAAGTGCCAGAGTTATGAAACAGGCGGTATCGTATTTACTGCCATACATAGAAGCGGAAAAGGAAGTTGACGATAATTCCAATGCCGGCAAAATACTTCTTGCAACGGTTAAAGGCGATGTTCACGACATAGGAAAAAACATTGTGGGAGTTGTCCTTTCTTGTAACAATTATGAAGTTGTGGACCTCGGTGTAATGGTTCCGGCGGAAAAAATATTGGAAGAAGCCGAAAAAGAAAAAGTAGATGTTATTGGATTGAGCGGACTTATCACACCGTCGTTGGAAGAGATGGTTCATGTTGCCAAAGAAA
>WFZS01000159.1 GCA_015489465.1 Bacteroidales bacterium
GGTTTATAGCCAATATAACATTAAAAATCCTTTGCGTCAGTCAGTTCGATATGTGTTACACCGCTATGTTGTAAATAGAATAAATTGTTCATAATATGGAACCAATTATAAAAAGCTGGATATACCTCTCACAATAATTTTCCATTTCTTTCATTAATTTTAAAATAATATTATACCCTATTTTACGGCATTTATCCCCCACCATTTATTACTCAACTTTGTATTTCCAAGAATTAATTTAACAACGCGCCAAGAAGTGTTTGGTATGAAATATTCTTGTGGTGATTTATAATTGGTGACCGGTGATTGGTGTTCGTCTATTACTGTTGCAATGGCATTCAATACTACATCAGGTTCAAAACCGGTAAGAATAATTTTTCCCGCATCTTGTGCTTCCGGACGTTCCATGGATTGGCGAAGACTAATAGCCGGAAAATTTAACATTGCCGATTCTTCGCTAATAGTACCTGAATCCGAAATGGTACAAAGGGCATTTTTTTGAAGAGCAACATAATCAGTAAAACCAAAAGGTTTCATAAAATGAATTCGTGACGAACTATCTGTAATAAGTGATGAGTCAAAAGCTTCTATTCGTTTTCTCGTCCTGGGGTGAGTTGAAACTATTATAGGTAGCTTATATATGTCTGAAAGGTTATTTAAAACTGTAAGTATTTTTTTCAAATTTTCAGGATTATCAACATTTTCTTCTCTATGCACCGAAACCATAAAGTATTGGTTTTTGACAATTTGCGACCGTTTATTAATCTGTTTATTGAGATTTTCTAACGCTTTTGAGTTATTTATTTTTTCCATATTTTGATTGAGGACCTCATACATTGGGGAACCTGTTAAATAAATTCTTCTATGGGGCAAACCTTCCGATATCAAATGACGACGGGCATGCTCCGTATAAACCAAATTAAAGTCGGCAATATGGTCTATTATTCTTCTATTAATCTCCTCGGGAACATTAAAATCAAAACTACGGTTTCCTGCTTCCATATGGAAAATAGGAATATGCTTACGTTTAGCCATATATGCTGAAAGACACGAGTTAGTATCTCCCAATACCAAAAGAGCATCAGGTTTTTCCAATTCTATAATTTCTTCTGTTCTTTTAAAAATATCTCCAATGGCTCCTCCCAACGATTCACGACTAACATTCATAAAATGATCAGGTTTTCGAAGTCCCAAATCATCAAAGAATATTTCATTTAACTCATAATCATAATTTTGTCCTGTATGGACAAATACCTGGTTAGTGTATTTATCAAGTAGTTTTATAGTGGCGGACAAGCGGATGATTTCCGGACGTGTGCCGACTACAGTCATTACTTTTAGCATAGAAATCTGTGATCTGTTATCTGTTATCTGTTGTTCTTGCATTTTTCTAACTTTTATTTTCGATGGATTTCATTAAACCAAACGTCATTTTTCGGATATCTTCAATTTCGGTTAATAACTGTTCGGGAACACTTGTTTCAAGAAATCCTAAATTACCTGAAATTATTAATTGCGTCTCTAATTCCGATACAGAACCAATTGCTATTGAAAGAAAATATAAAAATTCTTTTGTTGAAGTTCTACCTGCACCTTCTGCAATATTGGAAGGAATGGATATTGCACTTCTCCTCATTTGATTAGTCAACCCATATTGCTCCGTTTTAGGAAAACTTCCGGTATTTTTATATATTTTAGTTACTAACTCTATGGACTTTTTCCATACCGAAAAGTCCTTATGTGTCTTCATTATATTACAGGTTACTGATTACTCATTACAGTTCACCGGCTTAAAAAACGTATCCCCATCCTCCGGGTTGTAATGTTCATTTATCCAAAAAATCGTATAAAGGTCTTCTTCTCCGATATTAGTGATATTATGCGTGTACCATATTGGCATATCTACAAAGGACGGATTTTCACCGTCCAGCTCGAAACTTAGTATTTTTTCCGTTCCGATTCTTCTTAATTGAATTCTGGCTTTTCCTTTGATTACGGCAAACCGTTCGGCTTTACGCGTGTGAAAATGATTTCCTCTGGTTATTCCGGATTTTGTCGTTGAAAACGACACCTGTCCTCCACTGTTTAGCTTTATCAACTCCACAAAACTACCCCTGTCATCCGTGTGCTTTGTAAGGTAAAAAGGAAAAAAAGTTTCAAAATCAATATATGTAACAAATGTATTGAATAAGTTTCTTTCGAACGGATCATTTAAATCTGGTATAATACCTTTTTCAAAATAATTCTTTTTAAATCCTTCTAATAGATTTAATGTTTCAGATACCTTTCTTTCAGAAGTATACTTAACTCTTACCTCTTCTACAACAGCTACTCCCTGTTTTTTACTAGACATAGCAACAATGTGTGCAAATATTTCCTGTACAAGCTCCCCTACATAAATTAATTTCACTGTACCGTCAACATCTATTTTAGGTTGTTCACCATGAGTAAGCTGATAACAAAATGTAGCAATAAATGAGTTATAATAAGGCCTTCCGAAAGGACCGAAAACATTTGGAATAATTAACCCTGTAAATTTAGCATTGTTCCTAAAAGCCCATGCTTCTAGTAGTTTTCTTCCTTCATATTTAGATTTTCCGTATAAATTATCCCGTTCTTCCTGGGTGGATGAAGAAAACAAAATGTGAGGTGTTGATTCAGTTGTTTCGCAAGCTTTAATTAACTTTTTAACAAGATTAATATTTGTTTCATAAATCACCTGAGGGTCCGGATGGCGATTCATTGCGGCAAGGTGAACTATTACGTCGCACTGTTTGACAAAATTATTTAATGTCTCTTCCGATTCAAAGTATTCGTCTTTAAATGGAATACGTTCTACATTGGTTTGTAAACCAAGGTAATTATACAAATGTGTGCCAACAAATCCGGGTTGACCGGTGATTCCTATTTTTAGTTTGTTCATTTCGAAAGTATAAAGTTAAAAAGCAAAAGTTAAAAGTTTAAAGTGAGAAGGCAGAAGGCAAAAGGCAGAAGGCAGAAGTAAATTGACAAAGTTTTATCTGTTTAGTGGGGTTAGGTTTTGCCAGTCGAACCATAAATCAGGGTTATACCTTTTATTATCTTTTAATGATTTTTCTAATTCCAAATCTGAAAATATCATTAACTCTGAGTTTGGCTCTAATGCCTTTAAACCATTGGCATATCCTTTTGGGATATAAACTAATTCACTTTTGTCAAAAGAAATAATATGAAAATCAGGTATTAAATCTTTTGAAGGATTATTGAAATCATCAATTTTGACCCAAGCAATTACAAAAGAGCCCGCAATGGGATAAAACCATTTTTGTTCAAACTTATGGCCTTGCCATGCCCTAACAAAATTTATATCTGTATGCTTAATAAAATAAAACCGTACTACATCTGTAAATTTAAAATCATTAACAAAACGCATGGTACCGCGATGATCGGTAAATATGCCTCCTTGAATGATTTTAGGTTCGACCATGAGTTTTAAAGTTAAAAGTAAAAAGGCAAAATGCAAAAGTGAAGTTTTATTTTTTCTTTGTTTTACTTGCGATTGAACCGGGAATTTTACTTAATTCATTAGATTCATTGTTAAACCAACTAAATTCGTCTTTGTCGTAATCAAAATCCATAATAGCATTTAAAACCTTCAATCAATATTTTGATTCTTTCATTTCCCTCAATGAGATATTTACCTTGGTATGAAAATCTGCTTTAGAAGAACCTGACTGAGCTTCGTTGTAATTTGCGCCAGAAGATGTTGAACTTTTAATTAATTGATAACGTATTACTTTATATTCTGTATTGTCAGGTAATTTTCTTAAAAACTTTATACACCTAACAGCAAAATTCAACAACCGTTCTGATAAATCATTCATCGTAATACTTTTTCCTTTAGACTTTTTCCTTTTTTAATCTGGATATTGCTCAACATCTTCACCCAACACATCTTTTCTTATTAATGGTAACTTCAGCAATAATTTTTTAGTTCCCTCCACATCAAGTCTTTCCGTGTTATGTGAATGATAATCTTTTACTTTTTCCATATCAGGCTCTCCTTTCGAAAAGTATCTTTCATAATTAAGATCACGATTATCAGCTGGAATTCTATAATAACCACCAAGATCAATTGCTTTAGCCATTTCTTCACGATTTACAAGTGTTTCATAGAGTTTTTCCCCGTGTCTTGTACCGATTATTTTAATTTCATTATCCGCTTTATAAAGTTCTTTTAGTGCTTTGGCAAGAGTTTCAATAGTAGCCGCCGGTGCTTTTTGAACAAACATATCTCCCGGTTTACCATTATTAAAAGCAAACCACACCAACTCAACTGCCTCTTCTAATGTCATCATAAACCTTGTCATATGCGGGTCGGTAACCGTAATAGGTTTCCCTTCTTTTATTTGTTTAACAAATAAAGGAATAACGGAACCACGGCTTGCCATAACGTTCCCGTATCGTGTTCCGCACATTACCGGTTTTGTAATACCGCGCGACATTGCTACCATTGTTTTTTCCATCATAGCTTTGGAAATCCCCATTGCATTAATAGGATAAACGGCTTTGTCGGTGCTAAGTATAACAACATTTTTAACTTTGTTTTGAATAGCTGCCTCCATTACATTTTCCGCACCTAAAACATTAGTTTTAACAGCTTCAATTGGAAAGAACTCACATGACGGGACCTGTTTAAGTGCCGCAGCATGAAATATATAATCAACTCCACGTACAGCACGTTCAACCGATCTATAATCTCTAACGTCACCTATATAAAACTTAACTTTAGGATTATTAAGTTTTTTTCTTAAGTCATCTTGTTTCTTTTCGTCACGACTGAAAATACGTATTTCGGAAAATTCTTTAGTGTTTAAAAATCTACGTAACACTGCATTACCAAACGAACCGGTTCCTCCGGTTATGAGTAGTGTTTTGTCTTTCATAAAATATTATTTATTTAAAAGTAAAATATTATGCCCAAGGTATCTAGTACTTCTAGCTATTCTTTAGACGTATTTACATTACAGGTTAAAACCATTCCAAATTTTACTACATATTGCGTTTGTGGATTATCAAATAAATGAAATTGCCCAAATTAAGGTTTTTCTTATTTTTCAGCATCGTAATCTACGATATTGTAATTTAACGCAGCAATAAATTCCTATAAGTATGTATTAATACCCGTTTTAAAACCTAATCTATCCTATAATATTTTTTAAACCAATCAACAAATTTCCTAATTCCTTCATCTATGTCGGTTGAAGGTTTATAACCCATGTCACGAACAAGGTCTTTAACGTCAGCTTCTGTTTTAGGTACATCACCAGGCTGTATGGGTAAAAATTCCTTCTCCGCTGTTTTTCCCAAGTGTTTTTCAATTGCTTGAATATATTCCATTAAACGTACCGGTGATGAATTCCCTATATTGTAAACCTTGTACGGGGCAGTATTACTTTGAGAAACATCTTGTTGATTTAGTTTAGAAGGTTTTGCCGGATGGTCAATAACACGTACAACCCCTTCTATAATATCATCAATAAAAGTAAAATCCCGCACCATATTCCCATTGTTAAAAACCTTAATCGGTTTTCCTTCGGTAATAGCTTTTGTAAATAAAAACAATGCCATATCAGGTCTTCCCCAAGGTCCGTAAACCGTAAAAAACCTTAATCCTGTAGAAGGAATTCCAAATAAATGGCTGTAAGTATGTGCCATTAACTCATTACTTTTTTTTGTAGCTGCATAAAGACTTATCGGATGGTCAACACTGTCCGATGTGCTCAATGGCATTTTAGTGTTATTACCATAGACACTTGATGAACTTGCGTAAACCAAATGTTTAATATTATTATGCCTGCATCCTTCAAGTATGTTCAAAAAACCCAAAATATTACTGTTTATATAAGCATGAGGATTTTCCAAGCTGTAACGCACACCGGCTTGTGCTGCAAGATTTACTACCTTATCAAACTTTTCATTTTTAAAAAGTTTTTGAATGTTATCATTGTCTTCAAGGTTTAACCTAATAAATTTATAATTGGGATGTTTTGTGCTTTGGACTAATTTATTCCATTCAACATCTTCTTTTTTAATACCGGTTTCTTTTAATCTGCCGTATTTTAAATTAACATCGTAATAATCATTGATGTTATCCAGTCCTATAACTTCATCACCCCTTTCAATTAATTGTTTGGCAAGGTGAAAGCCGATAAATCCGGCTGTTCCTGTTATTAATATTTTAGACATTATTTTTTTAATGTTTGAATGATTTGTTGTATGGTTGATTGGATGAGTGTTTTAATAATTAAAAGTGAAAAATTTAGTAAGTTCAGCGTTTCGAGGTCAGAGTTTTTAGGTTGAATAAGCTGTTGGCTGTTGGTCTTTGGTTGTTGACTATTAGTGATGTCTTAGTTTGGAGATTAAATTATTGATTTGTTTTTGAATTATTGTTAATGCATCCATTAACTCATTTAATCTCTTTTCTGATAGATAGTCTAGTTGATATGCAATAATTAATTGTGTTTCAACTTCAAACGCCGAACCCATACTTATTTCAAGAAATCTAGTGAAATCTGCTTCTGTTCTTCTAGAAGAACCTTCAGCAATGTTGGAAGCAATGGAAACAGAAGCTCGTTGAAGCTGTGACGAAAGTCCAAATTTTTCTCTATCCGGAAAATTACCTGTAACTATATAAATTTCCTTTGTAAATTTTACTGAACGTTTATATACGTCAAGATTCCTAAAATTTCTCACAACCTCTATAACTCACATCTAATCTTTTAAATCCTCTAAGCCAAAAACTATAGGCCAAGGACCAAAGACCAAGGACTAAAAGCCATATACCTTTACAACTTAAACACCTTCTCCGATTTCTTGTCAATCATATTTCTTAAATCAACTATCAACTTGGAGTGTTTTTTAATAAAATCAACATCAAAATCTTTGTGGTTTGTAGTCAGGACCACGCAATCGGCACCCTCCAAAGTTTCTTTGTCAAGCTCAACGGAATCGTATTCTCTTCCTTCGTTGGTTTTAACATGGGGAATATAAGGATCATTGTAATAAATCTCTCCCCCTTTATGTGCAGTTATATCCATGATCTCCAATGCCGGCGACTCGCGTTCATCATCAATATTGGGTTTGTAAGCCACACCCAAGAAAAGGATTTTGCTCCCGTTGACAGCCTTTTTCTGGCTGTTGAGTGCAGTGGCGATTTTAATATACATATAATGAGGCATGCGCATATTAATATGTCCGGCGGTATGTATCATACTTAAGTCAAAATCGTACTGCTTGGCAATATGCTCAAGGTAAAAAGGATCCAAAGGAATACAATGCCCGCCGATCCCCGGACCGGGATAGAAAGCCTGAAATCCGAATGGTTTGGTTTTGGCAGCTTCTATAACTTCCCAAATGTTTATATCCATCTTACCTGAAAGCAACGCAAGCTCATTTATCAAACTTATGTTTATAAGACGGTAAGTATTCTCCAAAATCTTAACCATTTCGGCAACCCTTGGCGAACTTACCTTGTGAATATTATCAATGGCTTTTTTATAAAGAGCCTCCCCTATTTCCAAACCGTCCTCGCTCAATGCACCCATTACTTTGGGAGTGTTGCGTGTGTGAAAATTCTTGTTACCGGGATCAACACGTTCGGGAGAGTAAGCCAACCAAAAATCATCACCGTGTTTCATTCCGCTTTCCCGTTCAATAATAGGTAGCATGAAGTTTTCCGTAGTAGTGGGATATGTAGTGCTTTCAAGACTGATAAAAGTTCCTTTGCTCATATTCCTGCCTATGTCGATACAAGCGCTTTCAATATAACTCATATCGGGCTTACGGAACTTATCAAGAGGTGTCGGAACGCAAATAATAAGAGCATCACATTCCTTCATTTTGGTAAAATCCGTAGTTGCCCGGAGGTTAACTTTATCTACAACTTCGCGAAGTACCGCATCCCTAATATCACCTATATAGTTTTCCCCTTTATTAATTTTATCAACTTTTTCTTTGCTTTTGTCAAAGCCGATAACGTGTACACCGGCTTCGGCAAAATTTACAGCTAAGGGAAGTCCGACATAGCCAAGACCAACTATTCCTATTACTTCGGAATCGGTGGCTATCTTTTTAAGAATTTGTTCTTTTTGATTCATGATTTTTATTATATGACGATATTATTTGTATGTTCTTTGTTTAAGAGTTTTGTATTTGATTAGTTGTGGATGGTTTAAAGTTGTGTTTTGTGTGACAACGTGACATTGTGATATTGTGACGGTTTTGGTTAAAATTGTTTAATATGGTTCAAAGTTGTTTAAAATTGTTCAATGTCATTAATGCAGCTCAAATTAGTTCAATCTTTTTTTAGTTTTATATCGTGATTTTGTGACATTGTGACGACATTAATACTTGTTAATTTAATATTTGGTCTTAATCAACTAATTAACAAGTGTCTTTTGTTGTATTTATTTTATCTTAGCTTTTAAACTACTAATCAATTTAGTAAGCATGTTTATTATATGATACAACTTATCTTCAAGGTCTTAATCATTGTAATAACCCAACTTTTTAACAATATTCATCTGTGTTTCTAACTCTGCAGCAGACCCAAGTGAAATATAAAGATATTGAATAAATTCTTTTGTATTTTTCCTTGCAGCTCCCTCTGAAATATTACCGGGTATCGAAACCGCAGCCCTCCTCATTTGACTTACTAAACCAAATTTTTCGACAGAAGGGAATTTTTTAGTCAATTCATATATCCAAACTACAAAATCAATCGAATCTTTGTAAACATTTAGCTCTTTATGATTTTTTAGATCACTCATTCTTCTTCATCAAAACAATAACATCGTCACATTGTCACAGTTCCACATTGTCACCTCTTATCACAGCTTCGCCTCCTAAGTCCCATTACAACACCGTAAGGAACTGATTTTCTTAAATTTAAAAAAACACGTTTCTTACTCTTTTTTCCAGAGTAAGAACAACTCATTCTTCAACTTGGTTTTCAATATATCTTTCAACTCTTCCGGACTGACAATTAAATACCGGACTTTCCTATCCAATAGTTTTTCAACCTTTTCCATTAAAGAAAATAAATAGTTTTTGTCCAATTTATCTCCCACAAACCAAAGGTCTATAATCTTACTGTCATTACCTTTGGCAAGTTCTCCTCCCAAATAAACGGAGTCTAGTTGCCCCAGTTTATTTATAACTTTATTTATAATTTTATCGAGACCTACGTGCTTTATCAATATGGAGTTAATATCCTTAAACAAAGGATGATTTTTGTTGGCCCTGTAAACTTTTTTATTACCCTTTTGTTCCGCGATTAACAACCCTGCTTTTTCAAACCTGTTTAATTCATGTCTGATAGCATTCGTCGATTCTCCAAAATCAGATTCCAAAGAACGCAAATATGCAGTATTATCTCCGTTCAGAAAGAACTTGAGTAATATTTTAATACGTGTTTTGGATGTGATTATGGATTCGATCATAATTTATTAATAGTAGTATTCAGTATTTATGTTGTTAAAACATACATTTTGTTAGTAGTAAGTAGTCTTTTTAGCAAATATAATCAGCAAATATAAATTTTTTTCATAAACAAAAAACTATTAATTTTTAAGCCAAACTTCCCGTAATTTGTAGCAAAGAGAATATTTTTGCCATACTTACTAACTTTAACAAAATAAAAAACAAAAATTATTACAAAACATAAATACAACTTTGTTTGAGTAACAAATTTACTCATTTTTCATCCAATATCAAGCTAAAAAAGAGATTTTATTTATAAATAAATTCTATCCATAAACCTTATTAAATATCAGACCTTTACAATACTTCCTCCGTCAAATAAAGGTCCGTCATATAGTTCTACAACTTCAAATCCTGCTTTCTCAACGAAATTTTTTATCTTTTCACCGCCATCAATATACTCAATAGACCCCAAAAACAACACTTTATCCTTGATTATTCCCGCAGTTCCTCCGAAAAATCCGTTTTTAAACCCCGGTAATAATATTTTAGAAGGATTAACATACATACCATTAAACCCTGACGCTTTTAAAGTTTTGAGAATACCATTATCCGAGGTTAAATAATTTCCGTCATTAAGTGCCAGCGTACTACACCTGGCATAACCTTGCTTAACGGAAATAATCTCATGATTTGCAAATGTTTTTATAATTGACACATCACTGATTTTATCATTATGGATAATGTATTTACCGGTAACAACAGCATTATAAAGTGCGCTGTAAGGATATTTATCTTTGACTTCATTTTCACCTATTACAACTTCAGTTATATCATCTAATATTTTATAATATTTTTCCGGTATATTAGGAGCAACCACTACTTTTCCGGGACCTTGACAAATAAATACGTCCGGATGATTGGAAACCGCTTTGTAGGTTATATTATTTGTTTCAAACAATACAACTTCTCCAAACTTTTCAAGGTTACTTAGAGCTTTTACCGGTATATCTTTACTTACTACAAACATTTATTTTTTGTTCAAAAGTAAATTAATTGGCACTGAAAAAACTTTCATTTCACCCCTTTATTATAAAATCCGGTTAAATATCATATTTTTGTTTTTTCAAAATAAGTAATTTTAAACTTTTTAAGAATATTTAAAACACAGGATACCCTATAATGACATTTGATCAAATAATAGTAGCAATAGTCATTTTATTTTTAATAATATCCCTTTATAAGAATCTTTTGGGACCGGGTCTATCCTTTTTTACGGCAATAGCAATCTTAGGAGTTTCCGGAGTTTTAACACCAAAAGAAATGACTCACGGCTTTGCCAATGAACAATTAGGTGTTATAATTATATTATTACTGATAGGTGAATTAATACGAAAATCCACAATCTTAGACAATTTTTTCAATAACTTTTTTAAATCGACAACAACGCATAAAAAATTTATTTTCAAACTTATATTCCCTGTTGCCACACTCTCGGCAATAATTAACAACACTCCCCTTGTTGCCATTATCATGCCTTATGTTCACAAATGGGGCAAAAGTCACAACATCTCACCTTCCAAACTTCTTATACCTCTTTCGTATGCAGCTATTTTGGGAGGCACGGCAACATTGATAGGCACATCTACAAACCTTGTTGTAAACGGAATGGTAGAAGACCAAAGTTTTTTTCCGGATTTTAAATCTTTGGGGATTTTTGATTTTACACCTGTCGGTGTCAGTATGATAATTTTCGGCGGGTTATATCTGGTATTCGCTTCCAACAAACTGTTACCTGACAAAAGTGACCCATTGGACAATATCAGTCTGAAAAGCAGGGAATATCTTGTCGAAGTTAAAGTTGTTAAAGGGTCCGACTTGCACAACAAAACCGTTGAAGAGGCAAACCTCAGGAACCTTAAAGGATTATTCTTGTTTGAAATTGTGAGGGGAGAAAAATCAATATCGCCGGTTAAACCGCAAACCACAATTTTTGAAGACGACCTTTTAATATTTGCCGGCAATACGGTAACCATTGCCGACATGATAGAAAACAACAACAATCTGAAACCGTCGCAGTTGGGTATGTTTTCAAAGAAAAGAAAAACTTCGGTTGTTGAGGTTGTTGTTTCTCCCAATTCGAGTTTGATAAATAAAACCGTTAAAGAATCGGGATTCCGCGGAAAATTTGATGCCGCCATTATAGCAATACACCGGAACGGTGAAAAATTACGTGGAAAAATCGGTGAAATAACACTTCTTCCCGGCGACCTTTTGCTATTGGTTACCGGTGAAGATTTCGAGGAAAGAGCTGACAGTAACGATTTTTTCTTGTTGAATGAGGTGAAAAACATCAAAAAAATACCAGCATCTCAAAGTTTATTTATAATAGGAGGACTTTTAACATCGATTATCCTTTCGGCACTAAACATAATTCCGCTTTTCAATTCCCTTATCATATTTATGGTTTTGCTTTTTATATTTAAAATAGCCAACCCGAAAGATATGCCCAAGTCCATTAACTACGATTTGGTTATGATAATAGCTCTTTCTTTAGCTTTGGGAACTGCTATAACAAAAACGGGACTTGCCAGCGATATTTCCGAACTTTTCATAAGATTTTTAAAACCTTACGGCATCTTTATAATATTTCTGGGGATTTTTATTTTAACCAATTTGCTTGCTTCCATAATAACAAATATCGGAGCGGTTGCCATTATATTTCCCATGTCCATGAGTTTGGCTTATCAACTTGGGGCGGATCCCAAACCTTTTGCTTTGCTGGTAGCCTATGCAGGTGCCGCAAGTTTTTTAACCCCTATCGGATATCAAACAAACCTCATGGTTTACGGTCCGGGTGGATATAATTTTAAAGACTTTTTCAAAATCGGATTACCAATGACAATAATATATATGTTAGTGGCAACCATCGGGTTGATTTTACAATTCGGATTAAGAATAAACTAATACTTTTTTAAAATTTTCTTTTAAGTAAATCCCTCAAAATAAAAACATATTTAAATTATGACAACTGTTAATATTATATTTGTTAGCTATTATTAATAGTAATTATTCATATGACAAAGATAAATTTAAGCGATAGGATATTAAGCCTGCCAGAGTCTGCGACTATTCAAATGACTAAAAAAAGTCGTGAACTCAAAGCTCAAGGTAAAAATATAATAACATTAAGCATAGGGGAACCCGATTTTGACACTCCCGATATTATAAAAGAGGCGGCTATCAATGCCATAAAATCAAATATTACACATTATCCGCCGGTTGCGGGTTTTAAAGAAGTAAGACAAGCAGTTGCCGACAAACTAAAACGTGACAATAACCTTGATTACGATTACAGACAAATTATAATTTCTAACGGCGCAAAACAATCTTTGGCAAATACTCTTTTTGTATTGATAAATAAAGGTGACGAAGTAATAATTCCGGCACCTTATTGGGTAACATACCCTGCATTAGTACAGATGAGTGAAGGTATTCCGGTGTTTGTAAAAGGACATATGAAAAATGATTTCAAAATAACCCCGGAACAGCTGGAAAATGCCATAACACCGAAAACCAAAGCTATAATATTAAATTCACCGGGAAATCCTACCGGTTCTGTTTACAACAAAGAAGAGATTGAAGGTTTGGCTGTCGTTTTAGTAAAACACCCTCAAATAACAATAATATCAGATGAAATTTATGAACTGATTCTTTTTGAAGGAAAACATTTCAGTATAGCAAGCATTGAAGAATTAAAAGAAAGAACCGTTGTAGTAAACGGCGTATCAAAAGGTTTTGCCATGACCGGTTGGAGAATCGGCTATACAGCCTCTCCCGTTGAATTAGCCGAAGCAATGAACAAATGGCAAAGTCAATACACTTCGGGAGCCTCCTCCATATCCCAGATGGCAGCATTACAAGCATTTAAAATAGACCCTTCAAATGATCTTACATTAAAAAATATGGTTAATATTTTTAAAGAAAGAAGGGATCATTTAATTAATTTGTTATCGGAAATACCGGGCATAAAAACCAATATACCAAAAGGTGCATTTTACCTTTTACCTGATGTTAAAAGCTATTTAGGTAAAAGTTTCAAAAATTACAAAATAGAAAATACAGAAGATCTTGCTTTATATTTATTGGAACAAGCAAATGTTGCCGTTGTTCCGGGTAATGCTTTCGGCGCACCGGGTTATGTTAGAATTTCTTATGCGACTTCCGCCGAGTTGATTAAAGAGGCTGTTGAAAGAATGAAAAAGGCTTTGGAAAAACTAACTTAAAAGCCGGTATTAATATTTATTGAACCTCTTACCCCAAGATAAATTTATATATAAAATAGGGTAAAATATTTTATTTTGTTGTGCATACATTATTGTGAGACCGGTAGGCAAAATATCCATTGCAAAACCCACCTCCATATAATTAATCTTTGTTTTTTTGTTACCATATTCAAAATTAAGTCCGGTCTTAAAATATACTCCGGGATAAAATGACAGTTCGTCAAAACCTTTCGTGAAAGGAGCACGACCGTATATATCATCATAAGTAGGATTAGGGTCGAATTTTTCTTCTTTTATTTCATAATCGTACATACCGTAGAAATATACCACATAATAATAATAAGGTTTTGCTATTCCCAAACCGGCACCACCTCCATACACCCAGCGGATTCCCACTCCTTTTTCAAATTCATAAGATTTTCTATTGATTCTTTTATCGAAAAACAAACCGAAGTGCAAAACAAAGGCATTATTAACTTTGCCGTAAACATAACTTTTTGCATTGAAAATATACGGATTCACCATTTTTACCTGTTTCCACGACCTCAACGATTGTGCTTCCACTTCGAAAAACCTGTTTTTGTAAACATTAAGTCTTTCTCCCCATCTGTAATTTACACCCAATCCGAAATTATGAAAAGTTACACCGTAAGTATGAAACCTATTATAAATAATAGAGTCTTCTACGGTAATATTTTCATTGATTTCCTGCGAATATAAATTACCCGACACCACGGTAATAAATAAAACAAGTAATATTTTCTTGAAAAATGATTTCATTATAATCTACACAATACGCTTTTTCTCCTTAATAACAACGCATGCATTACACGCAAAAATAAATTAGAATTTGTTATTAAGGTAAATATTGATTTATTTTATCAACTAAAGTTTACATTATGACTAACAAAAATGAAGCCATAACACCCAAGATAGAGGAATCGTGGAAACTTGCTTTGGAAGATGAATTTAACAAAGAATATTTCAGAAACCTTGTTGAATTTTTAAGGGAAGAAAGGAAAAAGCATGTTATATATCCTGCCGGAAAAAATATTTTTGCCGCTTTCAACAACACGCCTTTGCCTGCGGTAAGGGTGGTTCTTTTAGGGCAAGACCCTTATCACGGACCGGGACAAGCACACGGTTTGTGTTTTTCCGTTCCCGATGGAGTTCCTTTTCCTCCCTCATTAAAAAATATTTTCAAAGAACTCCATAATGATTTAGGCATCCCTGTTCCGTTTTCCGGTAACCTGACAAAATGGGCAAGGCAAGGGGTTTTTTTATTAAATGCAACTCTAACGGTACGCCAACATCAAGCAGGGTCTCATCAAGGAAAAGGTTGGGAAATATTTACCGATGAAGTAATAAAAACCATTTCCGACTTAAGGTCGGGAGTAGTCTTTTTACTTTGGGGGAGCTATGCGCAAAAAAAAGAACCTTTAATAGACACTTCAAAACATTACGTTTTGAAGGCCCCTCACCCCTCACCTTTATCGGCAAACCGGGGTTTTTTCGGTTGTAAACATTTTTCAAAAACCAATGAAATACTGACAAAAAACGGCTTACCACCCATTGACTGGAATTTGAATAATTAAAAAATTATTAACTTGCACTGAAAACTAAATTTAAAATAAAGCTTATGAAGAGAATTTACTACTTTTTGATGCTGCTGGCAATATTCGGTACATCAAATATTTATGCCGGCGGATACCAGGTTCGTTTACAAGGAAACAAGCAAAACGGCTTCGGTTTGATAGGAACCCCGCTAAATAATGGCGCCGGTTCAATATTTTACAATCCCGGTGCTTTATCATTTGTTGATAACAAAATCAATGTGGATGTCGGGGCTAGTTTCATTATGTCAAACGTTGCATACCGGAGCCTTGACGGAGATTATACCGCCGAATCGGACAACCCTTTGGGAACACCTTTTTATTTATATACTTCATATAAAATAAGTGATTTGATTTCGGTAGGTGTTGCGGCTTACACACCTTACGGAAGCTCATTGGTGTGGGATAAAGACTGGGCAGGAAAATTTCTCATTCAAGACATATCACTTGAAGCAATTTACATACAACCTACCATATCATTTAACATCGACGATGTTTTTGGCGTTGGTGTAGGTTTTGTTTACTCGTTTGGTGGAGCAAACATTAATAAAGCAATAAACCTCAGCAACAATTCTTCGGTAAATCTTGAAGGTAAAGCCAGCGGAATCGGTTTTAACGTAGGATTATTTTTCAAAGCAACCGACGAGTTAAAATTCGGTGTCGATTACCGCTCCAAAATCAACATGAAACTTGATGACGGAAATGTTACTTTCAATATTCCGGGTTCGTTGGAACCTATTTTGGGAGGAAAGGACCACACATTTGATACGGAATTACCTTTACCCGGAAACCTCGACTTTGGTGTTTCTTACCAAATGAACGATAAACTAATGCTGGCTTTCGAACTTGACTGGGTAATGTGGAGCACTTATAAACAATTGGATTTTACATTTGACAATGACGAGGAAAGCCCTTTAAACTCTTCAAATCCGAGAGAATATAAAGACACTTTCACTCCCAGATTGGGAATTGAATACAAATTACTTGACAATTTAACTGTCAGAGGAGGCTATTATTACGACCCGACACCTACAAACGAAAAATATTTTACTCCGGAAACTGTTTCTTTAAATTCAAATGCTTTTACATTAGGACTTACATGGTCACCTCTTGAGTTTATGGATATTGACATTTCGTATTTGCAAACCATGGGTAAACAGTCGGAAAAAACATATGAACCGGCTAACTTTTCCGGACTTTATAAAACCGTGGCATACGTTCCGGGATTCGGTTTAAGCTTTAAATTTTAATTAATTAAAAACAGAATAGATTATGAAAACAAAATACATATTAATACTTGCAATATTGGCATTCATGGCTTCGTGTAAGCCTGATATAGATGAATTTGAACCCAGTAGCGGTAATGCTGATTTCACAAGTTATGTAGCGGTAGGAAACTCTCTTACTGCCGGATATGCCGATGGAGCTTTATACAAAAGCGGACAAGAATACGGATGGGCGAATCTGTTAGCACAGCAACTTAAAAAAGTAGGTATGCAAGGTGAATTTAAAATCCCCTATATGCCTGATGATAACGGTGTAGGTTTCAGAGGTACACATCCGGTAACCAAACTTATTTTAGGTTATTCAACCGATTGTTTGGGAAATACATCATTGGGTCCGGTTTTAGCCGACCCCGGTGCCGACCCTTCGGTACTTATGGCAAATCTTATGAAATCCGTTGCCGATCAAGGCCCTTTTAACAACATAGGTGTTCCCGGTATAAAAGTAGGTCACTTGCTTTTCCCCGGTTTGGGGAATCCTGCTTTGGGACCCGGAAATTTTAATCCTTATTATACACGTTTTGCATTACATCCGGCAACAGATGTTTTAATTGATGAAGCCGAAAAAGTTGATCCCACATTTTTCAGTCTTTGGATCGGTAATAATGATGTTTTGGGATACGCCACTTCCGGAGGTGTTGAAGATTCCATAACAAACCCATTGTTGTTCGAAGGTTTGTTCAAAGCCGTTGTAGCAAAACTTACTTCGTTAACATCAAAAGGTGTTGTAGCAAACATTCCCACAATTACCGCTATTCCTTTTTTAAATACCGTTCCTTATAACCCTATACCATTGACGGACTCACTAGCGGGATTATTAAATGACGGATATTTGATTTATAACCAAATGATGGAAGCTCTTGGGAAAGACTACAGAATTGAATGGCATGAAGGAATGAACCCGATGGTTATAGAAGATAAGTATATGGACCTACCCGCAGGCTTTGAACAATTCAAATTCAGGCAAATAAAAGAAGGTGAACTGGTAACTTTAACGGTTCCGCAAGACTCGATAAAATGTGCAAGGTGGGGTACGGTTAAACCTATTCCGGATAAATATGTTTTAACGGAAACCGAAATAGCAAAAGTTGATGAAGCCATAACAACTTACAATGCAATTATAAAACAAGTTGCCGAAGATAACGATCTTGCATACGTTGATATGGCTGCAGCTCTTGAAAAAGCAAAAGAAGGCATTGTAATCGATGGTGTTGAATTTAACACCAAATATATCACGGGAAATATTTTCTCAACCGACGGAGTACACTTAACACCCCAAGGAAATGCTTTTGTAGCTAATCTGTTTATTGATGCTATCAATAAAAAATACGGGTCAAAGATTCCTAAAGTAGTGGTTTCGGAGTATCCAACAATACAATTTCCCGATTAACGGATATTGAAATTAATTACAAAAAAGCGGAATAAAATTTCCGCTTTTTTTATGCCGGTTGATTTTAAAGATAATTTATATGTATGACAAACCGGACCATTTTCTTTCCGTCACGGTATAATCATTTCAAATATTGGTATTATTTTAGAGCCCTGAATTACAAACCTAAAAACAGCAAAAGATGGGAATGACTATAATTGAAAAAATAATAGCGAATCATTCCGGGAAAGAAACGGTAAAACCCGGAGATATTGTTGATATCGAAATAGATGCCAGGGTTGCAAGGGATTTCGGGGGTCCCAATGTTGTAAAAAATCTGGAAACATACGGATTGTCAATTGACGACCCATCAAAAACATTTTTCACATTTGACACCAACCCCACCGGAAGCGATCAAAAGTATGCAATCAACCAACATATAGTTCGTACTTTTGCCCGTAAGCACGGTATTAAAGTTTACGATATTAACGTCGGTATCGGTACTCATACCTTAATTTCCCAAGGACTTGCCTGGCCCGGCTCAACGGCTGTAACAACGGATTCGCATGCCAACATACTGGGAGCCATAGGAGCTTTCGGTCAAGGAATGGGCGATAAAGATATTGCCGCGGCTTTTCACAAAGGTAAAGTATGGTTTAAAACGCCTCATACGGTAAAAATAAATCTAAACGGCAATCTTCCGGAAAATGTTACGGCAAAAGATATCGTTCTTAACCTTTTGCACATTTTCGGTGCAAACAAGCTATTGGGTTATGCCGTGGAATTTTACGGCGATATAGTAGATAAATTAACTCTTGACCAACGAATTACCATAGCTTCAATGGGTACTGAAATGGGTGTAATTATACTTCTGTTTCCTCCCAACGACGAGATTATGGCTTATTGCGAAAGCCGAACGGGACGTAAACTTGAGAAAATAGCAGCCGATAAAGATGCAGTTTACAAAGACACTTTCGACATTGATGTTTCCAAATTTGTACCAATGGTAAGCCGCCCCGGTAAACCTCACGATACCGTTGATATACACGAAACGCAAAAAGTGAAAATAGACTCTGCGTTTATAGGTAGTTGTACCAACGGAAGAATTGAAGATATGAGGAAAACCGCCGAAATTTTAAAAGGCAGAAAAGTAGCTCCCGGAGTGGTTTTAAAAATAGTTCCGTCAACAGACGAAGTATGGCAACAATGTCTTGACGAAGGTATTCTGAAAATTTTTAAAGATGCCGGAGCACTTGTTTCCAATGCCGGATGTGCGGGATGCGCAGCAGGACAAGTCGGTCAAAACGGTCCCGGTGAAATTACCATTTCCACTGGAAACAGAAACTTCCCCGGAAAACAAGGTAAAGGCAGTGTTTATCTTGCTTCTCCCGCAACGGTAGCGGCATCGGCAGTAGCAGGTTACATAACTACGGAGTTTGAAATTCCGGATGAGCCTGTCACATTTTCTTATGAAGAACAACAAGAAAAACTGGCAAAAGCTCAACAAGAACACGAACTGAATAAAAAAGAGGAAAAACCTGTTGTTGTTGAAGGTAAAGTTTGGCTTATCCCAATGGACGATATAGATACGGACATGATTTTTCATAACCGCTATTTGCAAATAACGGATATTGATAAAATGGGACAATACATTTTTGATAACCTAAAAGGTTATGAAGATTTTGCCGAAAAAGTACAACCCGGTGACATTGTTGTAACGGGAAAAAATTTCGGTGCCGGCAGCTCAAGACAACAAGCCGTTGACGGATTCAAAGCTCTGGGAGTATCCGCAATATTGGCGGAATCTTTCGGTGCTATCTACGAACGTAACGCAATAAATGCAGCAATGCCGATATTAACTTATGATAACCTCAGTGACCTTGAATTAGAGAACGGTGATGTTCTGAGAATTAACTTCGAAACAGGAGAAGCTGAAAACATCACAAAAGGTAAAAAAGGTAAAGTCAATCCGTTTTCGGAGGTCCAGATGGAAATATACAAAAACGGAGGATTGTTCTAACATTTTAGTATTAGTCAATATTTTCAAAAACCGTTTACCTTGCAACAGGTGAACGGTTTTTTATAAAACACAAACCTTAAAAACAACACCGGTATTAACGTTTGATTTTAAAATTACCTTTGCAAAAAATTCATATTATGACAGAATACACGTGTGTGGCAAAAACATTCACAGGATTGGAAGATGTTCTATATTCGGAATTGAAGGATTTAGGTGCAAAAGATTTGGAAAAGATAAAGCGTGGGGTTAAGTTTAAAGGTGATAATGAGTTGATTTTTAAAGCTAATTATCTTGTAAGAACCGCTTTGAGAATAATGAAAAACATAGCGGTTTTTGAAGTTACCGATGAAGAATCTTTATACGAAAACATCAAGAAAATAGAATGGACCGACTATCTCTATAAAAACCAAACATTTGTTATCAATACCGATATTTTTCATTCCGATCTTACAAACTCGGCTTATGTCACCCTTAAAGCCAAAGATGCAATAGCGGACCATTACAGGGCAAAAAAACTTACAAGACCTTCGGTAAATAAAGAAAACACCGACATTTATATCAACATACATATCAGCCATAATATCTGTACCGTTTCCCTCGACAGTTCGGGCGAATCGTTGCATAAAAGAGGATATAAAATAGCTGCCGACAAAGCACCGATAAACGAGGTTCTTGCCGCAGGTATGATACAGCTGTCCGGATGGAAAGGTGATATCGATTTTTACGATCCCATGTGCGGTTCGGGTACCATACCCATTGAGGCGGCAATGTTTGCAATGGATATTCCGGCTGGTTATTACCGTAAAAGTTTTGCTTTTGAAAAATGGCTGGATTATGACGATGAAGTCTGGCAAAAGATAAAAGCCGAAGCAGACGAGAAATTAAAAGACCTTGAAGTGAATATCATTGCTTCCGACAGGTCGGAAAAGGCTGTGCAAATAGCTATGAAAAATCTTAAACATGCAGGATTACACAAAGATATCGAGCTTGTTAAAACATATTTCGACCGGTTAAAACCCAAATCCGAAAAGGGTATTCTGATTTTTAATCCGCCTTATGGGATGAGATTATCGGAAAAGGATATTATCAAAACGTATAAAGAAATAGGTAATGTTCTTAAAAGAAACTGGACGGGTCATAAAGCCTGGATCATTACATCGGAATTGAAAGCTGCAAAATTTATAGGACTTCACCCCTCAAAAAGGTTCAAGCTTAACAACGGACCAAAAGAAGCTGATTTTTTATGCTTCGATATTTACGAAGGCTCGAAAAAAGCAAAGTCAGGTAAAGTTTTCAGGTTAGAGAAAAAGAAAAATACAACCTTTAAAAAGAAAAAACAATCTTAAAACTAACTTACTTAAAATAAAAAAACCGGAATAAAAACCGGTTTATTTGTGCCCAAGAGAGGACTCGAACCTCCACGGCCGTAAGGCCACTACACCCTGAATGTAGCGCGTCTACCAATTTCGCCACTTGGGCTTTTGTAAAAACAACAAAAGTGGCTTTAAAACCACTTTTGTTTTGTGCCCAGGACAAGAATCGAACTTGCACTCCCATTACAGGAACATGGCCCTCAACCATGCGCGTCTACCAGTTCCGCCACCTGGGCATAAAAGCGGATGCAAAAATAATAATCTTTCATTAAATATTTCAATTTTATTTCAATTTTTTAACACCCCCGGCATCTTACCGTCAATAATGAATTTAGTATCTTTGTTTAAACAACATTTAAAATGAGATATTATGTTTACAGACCGTGATTTACAGCAATTAGAAGAAAAAGGCATTGATATAAAAACCGTTGAAAAACAACTCGAAAACTTTAAAAAAGGGTTTCCTTATGTTGTACTGGTAGCCCCTGCAACAGTAGGTAACGGCATTTATGCTTTTAACGATGATGAAGTTGACACATGGGAAAGTTACTATAACAACCATTATGACGAACATGAAATATTAAAATTTGTACCTGCATCGGGAGCAGCAAGCAGAATGTTCAAACATCTCCACGAATTCAGACAGAAATATAAAGGCACTCCCGAAGATATTGCAGAATATGAAGCTGATAAAAGTTTTAACTCGGTATATACTTTTTTTACAAACATTAAAAAATTTGCATTTTTTGATGCATTAAAAGATGTATTGGCAAAAGACGGATATGACATTGATGAACTTTTGAAAAATAAAGATTTTAATACTATCCTCGATTATTTTCTTTACGACAAAGGGTTGGGTTATTCTAAACTTCCCAAAGGATTATTACTTTTTCATAAGTATGCAGACGGACCCAGAATGGCACTTGAAGAACATTTGGTAGAAGCGGCAAGGTATGCAGTAAACAAAGATGGTGTGGCAACTGTTCATTTTACGGTTTCGCCGGAACATCAAAAGAAATTTGAAAATGCAGTCTCAACCAAAAAAGGCAAATACGAAAATAAATACAATGTTAAACTTGATGTTTCTTACTCACAACAAAAGCCGTCCACCGATACCATTGCCGTTGATATGAATAATGAACCTTTCAGAAATGAAGACGGAACCATTCTTTTCCGTCCTGGAGGTCATGGCGCTTTGATTGAAAATCTGAATGACCTTGAAGGTGATATTATTTTTATAAAAAATATAGACAATGTAGTTCCCGACAGGCTAAAAGAACCTACAATAAAATACAAAAAGGTTATAGGCGGTCTCCTTTTGAATCTTCAAGACAAAACCTTTGAATATCTGGACGAGCTTGAAGAAGGCAATGTCAGTGATGATAAGCTCAAAGAAATGGAGAATTTTGCGAAAGAAAAGTTAAACATTTTTATCCCCGGGGCTTACGAGGGTTATGATAAGATGGAAAAAATAGATTTTCTTTATAACAAGTTCAACCGGCCGATACGTGTTTGCGGTATGGTAAAAAATGAGGGCGAACCGGGTGGAGGTCCGTTTTGGGTAAAAAATGAAAATGACGAAATTTCGTTGCAAATAGTAGAATCATCGCAAATAGATTTATCCAATCCTGAACAAAAAGAAATAGTAAATAAAGCCACTCATTTTAACCCGGTGGATCTTGTATGTGGCGTTAGGGACTTTAACGGCGAGCCTTTTGATCTTCGTGAGTTTGTTGACCCGAATACCGGATTTATATCACAAAAGTCGAAAGACGGACGTGATTTAAAAGCTCAGGAACTGCCGGGATTATGGAACGGCGCAATGGCGGATTGGAACACCGTTTTTGTTGAAGTTCCTTTAATCACATTCAACCCCGTTAAAACGGTAAACGACCTGTTGCGTGAGCAACATCAATAATCAACAGGATATTAAACGGGCGGCTTCAAGCCGCCTGTTTTTATATCATAAAGTAAGGATTGGTTCGGGTTATTTATTTACTTTTGAATAAAAACAAGTATTTTTTGCTATTTTAGGGTATTTGGTTAAAAAATTTTATGACGTTTAGGATACGCTGCCTTTTTCTGTTTTTAATTTTTATTGCCGGTTTTGAAAGTCATTCTCAAAGCAACAGTGATTCCTTATTACATGTTTACGATAGTTTAGGAAAAAAATACGGCAAAGATTCGGACATTATCAAAGCCATTTTCTTTTTTAATAAATCTTTGGAAATACAAAAAAACAATCACGACACTGCCGGTATGATAAAAAGCCTTGAATTTTTAAGCAAATCGTACCAACAACAAAACGAATACGACAAAGCAATAGAATTGCAACTGGAAGCTTCAAAACTTAAATATGCATTAAATAAAGAAGAGCCGAACATCTACTATAAAAAGGTAAAAAAATTAAAAGAAAACGGAAATGACTCGTTAAACCTAACAAGGCTTTACTATCGCTACGCTTTATTGTTAGACAAGTTGGAAAAGAAAAAGCAGAGTATTGATTTTTTTTCACGCTCATTGGAATTGGCTCATAAACTTAACTACGACAAAGCCGTTGCAACAATTGCCAATGATTTAGCCGGTGAATACTGGGATTTGGGAGAGAAAAATCTGTCAACATTAAAATACAAAGAAGCATTAAAGGCTGCCAAAGCCATTAGCGACAGCAATCTTATTGCAGCTATCTACCTTAATATCGGCGACAACTATAAAGAACTGGGAGACTATGAAAATAGCATGAAGTTTTTCATAAAAGCATTAAAGGTAAAAGAATCAATAGACAACACTTCAAGACTAAGTTTTTATTACATAAAAGCAGCTGAAATCTCAAAAGCATCGCATAATTATAAAAAATGGAAAGAATATATTTCAAAGGCTTACAAATTAATTAACGACAATAATTACACGGCATTACTCGACAAAGTGCTTATTTATCAAAACCTGGGAGAGATTGCCGAACATGAAAACAATCTGCAAGACGCCTTAAAATATTATGACACATCATTAATAGTAAGTAAGTCTTTCGGATATCAAAACGGAATTCGCAGCTCTTATATCAACAAAGCCTCCATATATAAAAACATGAATCATCTGAAAGAAGCCTTAAAAATGATGGAGGAAGCTAAAAAATACAAAACCGAAAACCCTTACTATTTATTAAGCTCCAATGTTTCGTTAGCGGAGTTATATATGCAAACCGGGGATTATAAAAAAGCATATAATCTTTTAATTCAAAATATTAACGACTCGTTAATTAGCAATTATGCCGATCTGAAATTACAAACCCTTGGCATGCTATATAAAAGCTCTACCAACCTTTCAATGTATAAAGAGGCGTTAAAATGGAATGACTCGTTGAGGAACTTTGAAAACTACCTGTTGAACATGAAAGTTCGAACTAAAATTGCCGAATTGGAGACAAAATATGAAACGGAAAAAAATAAAAATATTATAGGAAAATTAAAGACCAAAAACCAATATTATAATCAACAAATTAAAATTGCAGGATTATTAATTTTCTTACTCATTGCAGCCATCATTATAGGCATTTACATTTCACGTATAAACAAATTGAAAGCAAGCTACCGTGAAGACAAGTTGAAACAACAAATGCTAAGATTACAAATGAGTCCTCATTTTATTTTCAATGCACTAAACTCTATCCAACAGTTGATAATTGAGAACAAAAACAAAGAAGCCCACTTTTATTTATCACGGTTTTCATCCATATCAAGAATAATTCTTGAATATTCTACTCAAGAAAGCATTCCTCTTGATAAAGAAATAGACCTTTTACAAAGCTATATCGAAATAGAAAAACTACGTGCAGCAAACTGTTTTGATTATAAAATAGAATATGACTCCAACCTTGAAACCGAGTTCATAAACATTCCACCCATGATTATACAACCTTTTGTAGAAAACGCCATAAAACACGGCTTAAAAAACAAAAAGGAAAACGGACTACTAACTTTAAAATTCATGGATAAAGGAGACATTTTGCAAGTTATTATTGAAGATAACGGAACCGGAATAAAAAACAGCTTCAAAAAAGGTCAAAAAGGTCATAAATCTTTGGCAATGGAGATATTTGAGAAAAGAAGAAAACTTTTACAAAAATTATTAAAAAGAAATCTAACCATAAAAATCGTAGATTTGTCAACTGAAAACGGTTCGGGAACCAGAGTTATCATTGATTTACCTATTTTGTAAGAATGCTAAAAGTTGTTATAGTTGACGATGAACCTGACAACAGGTATTACAACAGAAAGTTACTTAATAATAATTTTCCGGAAATAGAAATTGCAGGAGAAGCAGGCTCGGTGGAGGATGCTGTCAAGGTGATTGATGAAACGAATCCGGACCTTGTATTACTTGATATAGAAATAAACGGAGGCACCGGATTTAACGTTTTACAAAGATTAAAACCGTATTATTTTAAAGTTATTTTCATAACGGCATTTAACGATATGGCTTTAAAAGCCATTAAGTACAGCGCTATGGATTATATAGTTAAAC
>WFZS01000160.1 GCA_015489465.1 Bacteroidales bacterium
TTAGTACTCAATAATTAAGTAGTTCAATTTAAAATATTTAACAATGAAACACACGCTTTTTTTCACTTGGTTACTGGTAATTTCATTTTTATCGAAACCTCTGTTTTCACAAGTTGAAAAGTTTGATCCGAATCAAAAGATACCTTTTGATTCAACCGTTATTAAAGGAAAACTCGAAAACGGATTAACATATTATATAAAACACAATGAAAAGCCGAAAAACAAAGCCGAATTACGTTTGGTGGTAAATGCAGGTTCCATATTGGAAAACGATTCGCAACAAGGATTGGCTCATTTTGTTGAACATATGTGTTTTAACGGAACAAAGCATTTTGATAAAAATGAACTGGAAAGTTTTTTGCAAAGTTTGGGAATTGAATTCGGAGGCGATTTGAATGCTTATACATCTTTTGATGAAACCGTTTATATGCTGTCGATACCTTCCGAAGATATTGATACGGGTTTACTTGTTTTGAGGGATTGGGCAGGTTCCGTAACATTTGCCGATGATGAAATTGATAAGGAACGCGGTGTTATACTTGAAGAATTACGTTTGGGCAGGGGAGCACAGCAAAGGATGAGGGATAAATATTTCCCGACACTTTTTAAAAATTCAAGATATGCAGAACGCTTGCCCATAGGTAAAAAGAAGATTATCGAAACGTTTCCTCACGACACGTTAAGAAGTTTTTATAAAGATTGGTACCGACCCGATTTACAAGCTATTATAGTTGTAGGTGACATAGACCCCAAAAACGTTGAAAAGAAGATTAAAAGCAAATTCGGTGATTTGAAAAACCCCTCGAAATACAGAAAACGTTCGGAATACCCCGTTCCCGACCATAAAGAAACTTTTGTGAAAGTTGTAAGCGATAAAGAAGCTCCATACACCGTAGTTCAAATTTATTATAAAGACGATACTTCAGGTGTTAGAACTTGGGGAGATTACCGTGAAAGTATTGCACAGGATTTATTTAACGGGATGCTGCAGAAACGACTTCAAGAATTGACACAGAAGCCTGATCCTCCTTTTATGTATGCTTATTCGGGGTATGGCGGATTAACACGGACTAAAAACAGTTTTACATCCTTTGCGATTGTTGGTCCGGGCGGTATAGAAAAAGGATTAAAATCATTATTAAGGGAAAACCGTCGTGTTAAAAAATACGGATTCACACAATCGGAACTTGACAGATACAAAACCGAATATCTGAAAAATATCGAGAAATCGTTTAAAGAGAAAAATAAAACCAAATCGGCAAGATATGTTAACGAATATGTTGGTAATTTTCTTGAAGACGAACCCTCGCCGGGTATTGATAAGGAGTATGAGTATGTGAAAAAAGAGTTGCCCCGCATAACACTAAATGACGTAAACAAATATGCTTCAAAATGGATTAAAGATTCAAACCGTGTGGTTATAGTTGCTGCTCCCGAAAAAGAGGGTGTGGTTTTACCTTCGGAAAAAGAGGTGCTGGGTTGGGTTGAAAAATCGGATAATGAAGAAACAAAAGCTTATGAGGATAAGGTTTCGGATAAACCGTTAATGGCAACAATTCCGGAAGCCGGAACCATAGTTTCGGATAAACGTTATAAAAAGATTGGAGTTCATGAATATTTGCTTGATAACGGAGTAAAAGTAGTTATTAAACCCACCGATTTTAAAGACGATGAAGTGCTGTTTTACTCATATTCATTTGGAGGTTCTTCCATGTTCCCCGATGACGAATATCTGTCTGCCGAGAAATCTTCATCTATTGTTATTGAGAGTGGAGTAAACGGGTTTTCAAAAATAGAATTGCAAAAAATCCTGTCAGGTAAAAATGTGAGAGTTTGGCCTTATGTTTCCACTACAAAACAAGGGATTTCAGGAAATTCATCCAAAACGGATTTTGAAACGGCACTGCAACTCATCAATTTGTATTATACAAAACCTAATTTCGACAAGGACGCATTCACTTCTTACATTAATAAACAAAAGATGATTCTTGCCAACCTTATGGAAGATCCGAATTACTATTTCGATAACAAGGTAAGGCATATTCTTGCAAACAATCATCCACGGGGAAATTATATGTTAACGGTGGAAGACCTTGACAAAATATCTCTTGAAAAAGCTGAGAAAGCATATTTAAAAATGTTCGGCAGTGCTAAAAATTACACTTTCTTTTTTGTAGGTAATATTGATATTGACAAGGATTTGCCTTTGATAAAAAAATATTTGGGTTCGTTACCTCAGGGCAATGAAACGTTTATGTACAGGGATTTGGGAATAAGACCTCCCAAAGGACCTTTGAAAAAAGTGATTTATAAAGGATTGGACCCGAAAAGCCAGGTGAGGATTTATTACACGGGCGAAGCCGAATATAAACCTTATGAGTCTTATCTGTTGTCATCTTTGGGTGAATTACTTACCATTAAACTTATTGAAAATTTAAGGGAAGACATGAGCGGTGTTTACGGTGTGGGTGCATCCGGTTACGAAAATGCTATACCTTACGGAAAATATACTTTTAGAATAGGTTTCCCTTGCGGACCTGAAAATGTGGATAAATTGACGGTTGCCGCATTAAAGGAAGTTGAAAAACTCAAAGTTCCCGGACCCGAAGAAAAAGATGTTGAAAAAGTTAAGGCAACACAATTGGTAAATTATAAAGAAAATATAGAAAGCAACAGTTATTGGCTAAGTTCGTTATCAAATTCATGGCAACTTAAAAGGAACCCCGAGGATATTTTAAAAGTGCCTGAAAAGATTAAAAGTTTGAATAAGAAAAAATTGAAAAAAGTTGCCAATAAGTTTATTAAAGATACAAACAAAATAGAGATTGTTCTAATGCCCGAAACCGGTAAGTGATATTATTGAAAAGAGGCTTGCCTTTTATTAAGACGGCCTCTTTTATATTTTTTTACGAAAAAGGCTGCCCTTTTGAGACAGCCTTTTTATGGTTATGGAAAAATAAAAATTATTTGTTTTTGGTAATTTTCAAAATCGAGTTTCCTTCAGATGAATGAATTTTAACCAAATAAATTCCAGAAGGCAGATCATTTGCATCAAAATCAATAACATGTTTACCTGCATCAAATCTTTTATTTGCCAATACGGCAACTTCCTCACCCGAAATATTGTAAACGGATATTTTCACATTATCACTTTTTTTCAAAGCAAATTCAATACTTGTATTTTCAAAAAACGGGTTAGGATAACTTTTAACCGTTGAAATGTTTGAAACATGATTTTCAATACCATTCGGCCCCGCATTGGGTGCACCAGGTGTGTATTCGGGCATAAAATACCATGTTTCCGATCCGTCGGGATAACGGCCGTAAGATGTATCAGGACTTTGAGGACCATAAGTTAAACTGTCAATAAATTCCTGGTCCGGATTCCACAAACCTATCTGTTCACCGCTGCCTTTGAGTTTAAAATTAAGGTTAAGCACACTTGTTTCTTCATTTTTGTTTGCATAAAACAAAATAAATCCTCCGGCAGGAACCGTTACCGAATCGGGATAAGTATCGGGTATTTGATACAATGCTTCGGGGTCGTCAAGTTTATCGGAAAGATAATAACCCGCCAAGTTAACGGCTTCATCACCTGCATTGTAAATTTCTATCCAGTCGGGATAGTCACCTTGTGGTCCGGGAAAAGCATTATCATTGCTTGCCATAAATTCGTTGATGTAAAGTGTTACTGTGGCAGCTGAAGGATTATGGTTAGCGGCACCCGGGGTGTAATCTTCCATAAAAAACCACGAATCGCCGCCGTCGGGATACCTGCCGTAAGATATATCGGCAGTTTGAGGACCATAAGTTAAACTGTCAATAAATTCCTGGTCCGGATTCCACAAACCTATCTGTTCGCCACTGCCTTTGAGTTTAAAATTAAGATTAAGTACACTTGTTTCTTCATTTTTGTTTGCATAAAACAAAATAAATCCTCCGGCAGGAACAGTTACCGAATCGGGATAAGTGTCGGGTATTTGATACATTGCTTCGGGGTCGTCAAGTTTATCGGAAAGATAATAACCCGCCAAGTTAACGGCTTCATTGCCTGCATTGTAAATTTCTATCCAATCGGGATAGTCGCCTTGCGGACCGGGGAAAGCATTGTCATTGCTTGCCATAAATTCGTTGATGTAAAGCTGTGCATTTGCAGCAAAAGAAGCTGCTATAACAAAAACCATCATCAACGATACTTTCTTAAAAGATAAATGTTTTTTCATTTTTTTAAATTTTAGTTAAACGTACAGGTAAAGTAATAAATAATTTTTTTACAAATATTAATAATTTATGTCAAGTTTTGTTATAATTCTCAATTCTTTTTATTCCGTTTCTGTCAACAATCAATTTATATGCTTTCAAATCATGTTTGTCATCTATGGAATAATCCAAAATAAGAGTTAAATGATAAGTTCTGTTAGCCATAGCTTTTTTAAAACCCTTTTTGGTTTTAACGAAAATTTCTTTTTCCGGATCGTCCATATTTTTTGTAAAGCCGGAAATGTTTAATCTTAGAATTTCCGTTATACCGTTAAAATCATTGAGTGATTTTACTTTTTTATTGATTATTTTTATTTTGTTTCTGTAAAGAAGTATTTTTTCTCCCATTGATTTTTTCGTAATTTCCGTACTTCTTATTTTATTTCGTTTTTCAAGAATCTCGGGTAATAATGTTTTATGTTTAACATATTGAAAACCCTCTTTAAGGAAACCTATTTTTTTCTGCCGCTGGTCATAGATGTTTGTTTTAAAGTCCTGGTAATAGTTATGATGTTTTTTATCAAAATACATTCTGCCCAGTTCTTTAATTCGGTCTTTGAACATATAGCTTATAACCAATGCTATAAAATATGTCATTGTAAGATTGCCGTATATCATTTGGGAAGCAAACGCAACGCCGGTTGCAAAAACCATAGCCAACCCTGCTGCAAAAGCAAACAACATCTGCTCAAAAATTACACCGTCTCTTTTAGTGTCCGTGTTAAGGAAAAGATTACTTTCAATGAATTTTTTTAACCGGCCACTTCGATGCAGAACATCTTCATTCGATTTACCTCCATAAGCAACGCTCGGATAATTCATTGATTCGCGATATTCCATTTCGGTTAATACCAATGAATTTAATTTATCATAATATTCAGTTGATAATTTTTTTTCTTTCTTTTCAAGTTTTTCCAGTAATAAAAATAAATGACGTTCTACCAAAAGACTTTGATATTCATCTGCGAATTTGTAAATGTCAAAAGCGTCATTATCCGGAAAAGGAATGTTTATATTTTTTCTGAGTTCTTTAAAACTGTTTCTAACCCTAATAACGTTTTCATAAAATTCATCAATAAGTTGCTCTTTGTCAACAATATTGTCTGCGCTTAAAATATGATTTACCGCATTTCTTGTAGCACTGCCGAAAATTGAACAAAACCGTTTAACTTGCAATTCAAAATCATCTTTATTTTCCGCATTAGGTTCCAAAGAGTAATTCTTAATGCTTTTTTTCAGTTTTCGTAAAGGATTGCCTCCACCTTTTATCATATTTTTCAAAAGGTAAACGGGAGTTGTCAACCTGACGTAGGTTTTCAGAGAATTATAAAATTTATCCTTGGAAAACGTATGTTTATTTATATCGAGAGCATAAGGTAAAAACAAAAACATGTTCACAAGATACGAAGCATTTTTATCCGAATTTTTGGAAGCAGGAAACTCAAATTTTATCTCGAAAGAAAGCTTGTCATGTATTTTTATGTTCTCTTTTATCATAAATTAATTTAATAAATACAAAAGTATATTTAAGCAAAGTTTTTCAATAATAATGCGGCTCTATAAATATACGACATAGTTAGGCGGGAAGAGAAGATATTTAATTTAAATAACCCTACAAATAAATTTGTAATATATTTAAAATCAAATTAATACAATATTGTATTGACTATACAAATCCTTTTACTCTCGTAAAACTTGTAAAATCGGTTAGTACCGGTTACCGGTGATTTTCCTTTTATTTATCTTGTTATATTTGTTCATAAACTTTAAAGAAATATTTTCATGCCTTTTTTATTTAAGAATGTTAAAGAACTTATTTTTGATATAGAGCAATTTATTGACACTGTTGAGCAGGGAGTTTTACTTTTCAGAGAAGGTGTGATAAATTATCTGAACAATGAAACACAAAGTTTTGAGGAAAAAGTTGGTCAGATAGCTCGTTTGGAAGCAACGGCGGACAAACTCCAACGAAAAATTGACGATGGATTTTACAGGAGGTCTATTTTACCTCAAAATGCCGGTGATATTGAGACTATGCTCGACCGTATTGACGAAATAATGGATATTTCCAAGGATAATCTATATCAGTTTGCCGATGAAAAACCATTCATTCCTGAAAGTTTATTACAGGATTTTTTACGCGTAACTCATATTTCTGTTGAGTCCGCTTTATCTGTTTTTCCCGCAATAAGGGTGTTTTTCAGAGAGCCTTTAAAGGTTAAGGAAATGCTTACAAAAGTTTATTTTTATGAAAAAGAAGCCGATAAAGTTGCAAGAAGCATAAAAAGAAAATTGTTCCACGATATGGACGATTTAAAATTAAGTCAAAAAATACATTTACGTTATTTTACTTTACACATCGAAACAATTTCAGATAAGGCTGAAATTCTCGCCGATATGCTTTCAATTATGGCTCTTAAAATGAGTATATGATTACCACATTATTATATCTTTCAAGCGGCTTGTTTCTGGGTTGGTCGTTAGGTGCAAATGATGCTGCCAATGTATTCGGTACCGCCGTAGGTTCAGGTATGATAAAGTTCAAAAAAGCCGCTATAATTGCAAGTATATTTGTTATTCTCGGTGCTGTTGTACAAGGAAGCGGTGCTACGGAAACATTAGGAAAACTGGGAAGTGTTTCCACCTTAGCGGCGGCTTTTACCGTTGCCCTTTCCGCTGCCTTATCGGTTTACTGGATGACCAGAATGAAACTTCCCGTATCAACTTCTCAAGCCATTGTAGGAGCAATAATCGGATGGAATTTTTACACAAACAACCCTACTGATACGGGAATATTAATCAAAATTGTTACCACCTGGTTTGCCGGTCCCGTGCTGGGTGCAATATTTGCAGTGATACTTTTTTTTATGGTGAAATCAATATTGAATAATATCTCATTTCACATACTTTACCGTGATGCATTTATAAGGTCAAGTCTTTTGATTGTCGGTGCATTCGGAGCATACAGTTTGGGAGCTAACAATATAGCAAATGTAATGGGAGTATTTACCACAGCGGTAAAATTGCCTGTTATTAATTTGGGTTTTATCGAAATTAATAGTACTCAACAGCTGTTTTTTATCGGTGGACTTGCTATAGCTGCAGGCATTATAACCTACTCTCAACATGTTATGAAAACCGTTGGGAAGACCTTAATGCCACTTTCCCCGGAAGCTGCTATGGTTGTTGTTCTTTCTCAAGCTATTGTACTTTTCATATTCTCTTCAAAAGCTCTTTCGGAAGCAGTGCAGTCCGTAGGTTTGCCTCCAATACCACTTGTACCGGTATCAAGTACTCAGGTTGTTATAGGTTCAATAATAGGGATAGGTTTATATAAAGGCGGGAAGGAAATTCGTTATAAAATTTTAGGTAGCATTAGTTTGGGATGGATATCTACTCCGGTTGTTGCGGGATTGTTATCGTTTTTTATGCTTTTTTTTGTTAATAATGTGTTTAAGCAGGATGTTGGTAAAGAAATAACAACAAATCCACCCGTAAATAAAACATTTAAAGATAGATTTGAGCAGGATGTATCAAATGATACATTACTTTTAACATCTTATGATTATTTGAAAGAAGATATTGCTCAAGAAAAAGAAAACTCACCTTTAAATTTGATATTTCTAATCGTTATTCCGGGAATTATAGTCTCATTTTCCATACTCTGTTATTTATATGTTAAGCAAAAGAAGAAAAGCGTCATATTAAATGATAAACTTAAAAAAATTACCGAAGAGTACGAGTTAAAAGTTGAATCATTTAAAAACAAAATAAAAGATCTGGAAAATCAGGAAACTGAACTGGATAAAGAACTGAAATTCAGACAAAATGAAATGGTTACAATGGCTATGAGCATTATACAAAAAAATGAATTTTTAAATGATTTAAAGAAAGAAATTAGTAAAATCAGAACTACGGTAGATGATTTGGATACCCGCGATAAACTGAATAAACTTTCTTTAATGATAAGTCAAAATTTGGCTTTAGATCATGAACGTGAAAAGTTTAGAATGCACCTTGACGAACAAAATAGTAAATTTTTGAGAAGATTATCGGAAAAATATCCCAATTTAACTGATAACGACAAGCGGCTTATAGCCTTGTTAAGGTTAAATTTATCATCAAAAGAGATAGCATCATTATTGAATATTTCTCCCAAAAGCGTTGAAATGAACCGGTACAGACTTAGAAAAAAATTAAAAGTTTCACCCAAAGTAAATCTTACTGATTTTATTAGAAAATTTTAAATAAATATTCCCATGCTTACTATCGGAATATTTTGTACAA
>WFZS01000161.1 GCA_015489465.1 Bacteroidales bacterium
AATTCGACCACGCTTATTACAGTTTGATTTACAAGTGTTTAAAAAAGACGTCATTGGTAGTCCGGTCGAAGGGTGGCAGGGAAGGAAATTTGCCTACCCGCTGTCACACATTCGACGGGGCTCAGTGTGACAACCCATCGTACATTAAAAATTTAATATATTGATATTCCGCTCTTTACAAGTGGTGTCATTGGTAGCTTGTCGAATAGTGGCAGGGTAAGCCTATCCACGCACGGTTTTATACGATATTCCCAAAGGTCGCATCACTCACCGTGACAAGCCGCTGCAGAAGATCACACGTCATAGTGTCACAAAAACACAACTTCGCTTAATCTTAAATCGATATTCGGAGTTCGGCGTTGTTTAAAGTTTTCAAAAAGTTAACAATTAATCGTTAAAAAAATTTTCACTTACAGGATGTCTTTTTTGAACTCTTTCACAAACTCAAGTCCGGCTTTGTAACCTGTGTTGTATAAAATATCGGTATTGTCAAAATCCAGTAGTCCGTAGTCTTTTTCCAAAAAAGGATTTACAAGGTAATCGCATTTTTCAAAGCTTTCTTTGGTGTTGTTAAGGATAACCAAAGTAAAAACACGTTCTGCAATGGTAAACAATGAGAGTTCGGGTTCGGGACGGTAATTATTAGTGTGTACGCCTACAACATATGAATCTCCGTTGAGTAAAGGGTCAACGGGCATGTTGTTAAAAAGACCACCGTCAACATAATTGTAGCCGTTTATCTCCACCGGTTCGAAAATTACCGGAATAGATGCCGATGCCGCAACGGCTTTATGCAAATCACCCGAATTAAATATCTCGAATTCTCCTTTATCCAAGTTGCTTAATCCTGCAAAAAAAGGGATTTCCAACGCTTCAAAACTGTTGTGAGGTAAATATTCTTGCATTAACTCGTATAGCCGCTCCATTTTTAACAAACCTTTTTTATTCCACGAAAAATGAAATATTTTGGAAAAGCTTTGTGTTTTCATTATTTCAAGCATCTCTTTCGGAGGAACGCCTCCGCAAAAAAACGAACCGATAATGGAGCCTATACTTGTTCCTGCAACGGCATCTATTTTTATGTCATTCTCAACCAGAGCTTGAAGAACACCTATATGGATAGCGCCTCTGGCTCCGCCTCCGCTCAATGACAGGGAGACGGAATTTGAGTTCTTTTTAAAGAATGACGGTAATTTTATCATTTTATTTTTCTTCCTGTTTGTCTTCAACAATTTTAAGATGCAGCTCTTCCAACTGTTCTTCCGATATTGTGGAAGGTGAGTCAATCATCATATCCCTTCCGGCATTATTTTTCGGGAAAGCGATAAAATCACGTATAGAATCTTGTCCTCCGAACAAGGCTGCCAAACGGTCGAATCCCAAAGCTATGCCACCGTGAGGAGGTGCTCCGTATTCAAAAGCATTCATCAAAAATCCGAACTGCTTTTGTGCATCTTCATCGCTGAAGCCCAGAACTTTAAACATAAGTTTTTGAAGGTCTCTATTGTGAATTCTTATGGAGCCTCCGCCAATCTCAACACCGTTTATTACCAAGTCGTAAGCATTTGCTCTTACTTTTCCGGGGTCGGTTTCCAACAAAGCGATATCTTCAGGTTTCGGTGATGTAAAAGGGTGATGCATTGCATGATAGCGTTCATTTTCCTCGTCCCATTCCAAAAGCGGAAAATCGGTAACCCACAAGGGTTTGAAAACATCCGGATTTCTTAACCCGAGGCGCTCACCCATTTCAAGTCTTAATTCATTCAGTTGCTTACGCACTTTTTCGGCTTCTCCTGAGAGTACCAACATAAGATCGCCGGGTTTTGCACCGAATTTATCCGCCCATTGTTTTAAGTCTTCTTGAGTGAAAAATTTATCAACAGACGATTTGAAAGTTCCGTCTTCGTTATATTTTACGTAAACCAATCCTTTGGCTCCCACTTGCGGGCGACGGACAAACTCGGTTAATTTGTCAAGCTGCTTACGGGTGTAATTAGCGCAACCTTCGGCATTTATACCTACAACAAGTTCGGCATCATCAAAAATTTTGAAACCTTTATTTTGAGCTACATCGTTAAGTTCCGTAAATTTCATCCCGAAACGTAAATCGGGTTTATCGGAACCGTAATATTTCATAGCCTCGTCGTAAGGCATTCTTTGGAGGTCTTCTATTTCGATACCTTTAACTTCTTTGAAAAGATATTTAACCAAACCTTCAAAAGTGTTAAGAATATCTTCCTGTTCCACAAAAGACATTTCGCAGTCTATTTGCGTAAACTCGGGTTGGCGGTCGGCACGCAAGTCTTCATCCCTGAAGCATTTAACGATTTGATAATAGCGGTCGTAACCGGCAACCATCAACAGCTGTTTAAATGTTTGTGGCGACTGCGGTAAAGCATAAAATTCGCCGGGGTGGATACGCGAAGGAACAACAAAATCGCGTGCACCTTCAGGTGTGGATTTTATAAGGTAAGGTGTTTCCACTTCCACGAAATTTTGGCTGTCGAGATATTTTCGTGTTTCCATGGAAAGTTTATGACGCAGCAACAGGTTGTTTTTCAAAGGGTTTCTGCGCAAGTCGAGGTAGCGGTATTTCATTCTCAACTCTTCACCGCCGTCGGTTTCATCTTCAATGGTAAAAGGAGGAATTTTCGATTCGTTTAATATCTCTATAGCGTTTACGTCTATTTCTATGTCGCCGGTAGGCATTTTGGGATTTTTCGATTCCCTTTCGATAACTTTACCGGAAACTTTTACAACATATTCACGTCCCAACTTCCTTACAGTATCAATAATTTCCTGCGGGGTTCGTCCTTCTTCCAAAAACAACTGGGTTATGCCGTAACGGTCGCGTAAAGTAACCCATATAAGTTTACCTTTATCTCTTATTGTTTGAACCCATCCCGAAAGGACAACATCTTTATTTACATCTGTAAGGCGTAGTTCGCCGCATGTATGTGTTCTTAACATGATTAATATTTTTTAAAAACTGTGCGAAGGTATAAAAAAAGCCCCACCGAACGGAAGGGCTTTTGTTTGTATTTCAAATGTTTTGTTACTCGGCTACAACGTCAAGGTCGATATCAACAACGATATCTTTAAACAACTTAACTTGAGCCTTGTATTTACCCACTTCTTTGATATGATCTTCGTTGAGGATGATTTTTTTACGGTCAACTTCAACGTTTGCGGCTTCTTTTATGGCATCGGCAACCATGATTGTGTTAACCGATCCGAAGATTTTACCCGAAGCACCGGCTTTAACACCGATTTTAAGTTCAAGACCTTTGAGAACATCGGCAATAGCTTGAGCTTCTTTGCGGAGTTTCTCTTCTTTGTAAGCTTGTTGTTTTTTAACTTCGGCAAGAACCTTTTTGTTGGCAGGAGTAGCAAGAATTGCCATTCCTTTGGGAATCAGATAATTTCTTGCGTATCCGTCTTTTACGGTTACGAGGTCGTTTTTATGACCTAATCTTTCTATATCTTGTTTAAGAATAATTTCCATTGTTAAATCCTCCCTTATTTAAGTAAATCAGCTACATACGGCATTAAAGCAAGGTGACGGGCTCTTTTTATAGCCTGTGCCACTTTTCTTTGATACTTTGTTGAAGTACCTGTAATTCTGCGAGGCAGGATTTTTCCTTGTTCGTTAACGAATTTCAAAAGGAAATCTGCATCTTTATAATCAATGTATTTGATACCGTTCTTTTTAAAACGGCAGTATTTTTTTCTCTTTGTATCTACTGCTATAGGAGTAAGATATTTAATTTCTGAATTTGATTGTGCCATGTTTCTTTTCTTTTTCAGGTTAATAAATTAAGCTTCCTTTTTTTCTTCTTTTTTCTCTTGTGCTTTTTTACGTTTTTTCTCGTTGTAAGCAATTGCGTGTTTGTCGAGTTTTACCGTAAGGAAGCGCATGACACGCTCATCGCGTTTGAATTGAACTTCCAAAGGTTCAACGATGGAACCGGGAGCTTTAAATTCAAAAAGTTGATAAAATCCTGTTGATTTTTTCTGAATGGGGTAAGCAAGTTTGCGTAAACCCCAGTTTTCACGATGAACAATTTCAGCACCGTGTTCGGTGAGAAAATCTTCATACTTCTTTACCGCTTCCTTCATCTGTTGCTCAGACAAAACGGGAGTTAAAATGAAAACGGTTTCGTACTGATTCATAATTTAATTTTTAATAAATGATTAATAATGTGTTAAATTTATTTTTCACCCCAAAAATTTGGGACTGCAAAAGTATAAAAAGTTTTGTTTTTTGCAACCGTAATTGCGTATTTTTTAAAAGATTAACATCATTTTATGAATTTTCCGGTCGCAATTATGCCGTTATCCGATATAATGCGGTAAATAAAAACACCTTTTTCATAAAGATTAAAGGATGTTTCACTACTTCCCGCAGGTAGAGGCTTTTTAAAAATTTCTTTTCCGGAGATATCATAAATTGATAGTGAGGCATTGTTGAGGTTTTGTCCGGTTTTAAAATAAACTTTGTTGTTTTCAACAAATATATTGATGTTGTTTTTCATCTCTTCCTTATCATTAACCGATGTTGTACCCGATGCAAGCCAAACGCTTCCGTTCATAAACAGTTTGCGGTGGTTTCCGTTTGCATCTTCCAGCCAACCGTTGTAAAGGTTATCACCGTTGTCGCCCGTACCGTCATCGGCAGGCGAGCTGTCGCCTATAGCAACAACTTTGCCGTTACCAAATGTAGAATAAGCACATAAAATATTATTGTTTCCGTTGGTAGAGCTGCCTTGCATAAAAACAACACCTTTTACGGATGAATTTGCGGAAGGATATATTTTCATGGAAGTACCGCCGTAAAATTCAACTTTGGTAACCTTACCGTATTCGCCGTTGGTAATGGGATTTCCGTTGTTGTTAACTATGTTGTATGTGTTTTCGTTAAAAAACTCGTAATTGAATTTTATACCGAACGGATTATTCTGAATTTGATTGTTGAACATAAGGTCGTTCCAAATAAAAGGAGAGTCGTATCCGTCGCCGTTTCTGTCGGAGTTGTCGTGGTCTGAAATCATAAAAAGACCGCCGCCGTTTTGAACGAATTTGATTATGGCTTTTTTCTCGCTCGAGGTAAATTTTATGTTGGGTTCGCATACCACAAAAACATCGTAATGCGAAAGGTCCTGCGGATTATTGCTGTTTTGCCAGGTAATTTGACCGTTATATGGCAGCGTTTCCACTTGGTAGCCGCGTTTAACAAGTTCAACACCCCATGACGACAAGGCTCCTTTCCAATATGTCTCGCTTGTGCTTGAAGTTATGTTGTTTTGCGAAGGTGTGGGAAAGCGTTGAGCATTGGCTTCATTACCTCCGGGTGTAGCATAAGGAACATAATCAAGGTTCCAATGGTCGGCATCTATTATCCAGTCGGCATTACCTGCTGTTTCGGCTTTCGAGGCGTCAAACAGAAATTTTTTCTGTGCGTTAAGACTAATGACCGATAATACCAGAAATGTTATAAGTAAAATACTTTTATTCATATTCAAATTTTGAAAAAGGGCAACAAATGTAGCTTTTTTAAATTAAAAAAGGGCTCCAGCAAAAGAACCCTTATTCTATTGAAACTATTGTTGTTTTATTAAAGTCCTAAAACTTCGGGTCCCTGTTCAAAATATATATCAACGGGAATACCCATGTTATTTACTTTGTCAAGGTCTTTTTGCAAAGTAGCCGGTATTTTACCGTCTTCTTCAATCCATTGTTTTGCAGCTTCATAATCGCCGTCGCCTTGTATTTTTAATATTTTACGTGTAAGCTCTTCCGATGCTTGTTTCATTTTGTCGAAATTTACCGAATATGTACCGTCGGCATTTCTTGTGAAAGCACCTTTTTTAAGGAAAAAGTTGAACCGTAGCATATTAGCCATACCGTGAGCGCTTGACGCACCGAACCTTACCGAACGGAAAATACCGGCCATAAACGTTACGTAGTTTTCTTTCAGGTCGGTTTTAAATTCACCCATTTTAGCAAGTTTGTCGATTATGTAAAGTCCTAAAATATCTGCTTTACCTTCTTCAATAGCCGAAAATTTTTCCTTAAGAACTTTACGAACGGGACCTTTACCCGTTATCGTATTTTTAATACCCATGCCGTGAGCAACCTCATGGAACATTGTATTAGCAAAAAAGGCGTTGAATGTTATGTATTTTCTTTGGTCGGGAGATATCAATACATTTGAAATAGGTACCAATATTTCATCGAATTTGGCTTTCATGGCATTTTTCAACTGCAATTTACGTGTACCTTTTTTCAGTTGTACGCGCTCATCGTTTGGCAGGTTGATAGCTATGGTTTTTCCTCCCATATTGCAATCTCCCGCGTAATAAACAACATCGTAGGCATTTAAGTCTGCTTTGGAACCCGGCTTTTCTTTTTTATATTTTTCCGGTACGGGAAGTTCCTTTTGCATTCTGGGTAAGAATTTTGCATATTTGGCAAGCTTCTTACTCCATTCTATATCTTTAATCAGTATAAACGATTCGTGAGCCGCTTTGTATCCGAAAAGCTGATCGGTATAATTTTCAATGGGCCCGATAACCAAATCCACTTTGTTGTTGTTCATATCAAGCCATGCCATATCGCTTTTGTAATAATCATCGGTACGCAAAGCTTCGGCTCTCAATTTCAGATATTTTTTAAAACCCGGGTTTTCGGCAAGTTCTGCTGCTTTGTCAAGTAAATTTGCAGCCGTTTCTATTTCTTTTTTGAAATATTCGTGATACCAAACCGATTGTAAAGCTCCTTGTGAGTTTCTCACTATCATTGTGTATTGACTTGTTTTGTCGGGTGAGTTGAATTTTTCAAACTCTTTTACCGTCATGTCGTGAGGATAAAAGTTGGCACCTTTGGGTTTGGGACCCCAACCCGGAATAAACGGTTTTAAATCGTTAAGCTCATCCCAAGGTCCGTAGTTTATTTCGGCATATTGTTTCAGCTCTTTATCGTGTATTGAGCTTAAAAACTCGTCTTTCGGACCTACGTTTTCTTGCCAAAATATCTCATCCATAATATCTGCGGCTTTGAACAACAGTTTCAACATCTCCTTTTGGTTATCCGAAAGGCCTGATATGTCGGCTGTGAGCTTAACTTTGGCGTATTTTTTCATCTTATATTTTTCTTGTTTTTCCGTTTTTTGCGGTTGTTTTTTTGTCTCTTTTTTATTTTCTCCCGATTTACAGGAAATAAGATTTATTGCCATAAAAAGGGCTAAACCGATTATTATGATTTTTCGTTTCATAAGTTTATTTTTTTGATATTATTTTTTATAAAAACTCTTCAAGTTTACCTGTTTTTCCTATTCTAACGCCTTTGGGAGTTTCGGTGAGAGTTCCCGCTTCGTTGTAAATATCATGTTCGAAAAACAGGATGTAGTTGTTTTCCAAAGCCTCTTTGTAAAAAGCCTCTCTTTCGTCAAGGGTTATCAACGGACGTGTGTCGTAAGCCATAACCCAGGCGATGGGAATATGTGCCGCTGACGGCATTAAGTCAGCCATGTAAACCACCGTTTTTCCGTTTACTTTTATGTGAGGAATAACCTGTCCGTCGGTATGTCCTGAAAACATTTTAAAATAAATTCCCGGGATATGTTCACCTTCTTTGTCGAAAAGTTTAAGGTGACCGCTATCTTTGATGGGTAAAATATTTTCTTTTAAAAAGGATGCTTTTTCGCGACGGTTGGGATTTACCGCCCATTCCCATTGTTGTTTACTTGTCCAGTATGTGGCGTTTGGAAAAGTAAGACGATAGCCGTCTTTTTCATTTCCGGTAACACTACCTCCGCAATGGTCAAAATGGAGATGAGTCAAAATAACGTCGGTAATATCTTCAAATCCGTAGCCCGCTTTTTTTAACGATTTCTCCAAAGTGTCATCGCCGTTAAGATGGTAATGACGCAACCATTTTTCATCTTGTTTGTCGCCTATTCCGTTGTCGATAAGCACTTTTCTGTCGCCGTCAACAATCAAAAGGCAACGCATAGCCCAATTACAAAGGTTATTTTCATCGGCGGGATAAACTTTGTTCCATAAAACCTTAGGCACTACGCCGAACATAGCACCGCCGTCAAGTTTTAAATTTCCCGTTTCTATAGGTATAAGTTTCATAATCGTTTTTTTAAGCTGTTTTTAAATTTATTTTTTTATTCGTTTTCTTCGGCAAACCATTCGGCATACGAGGTAACGGTTTCGCGTAACAAAAGATGTTTAAGTTTTATATTACCAGGTAATTTGGCTTTTATTCTTTCGGCAAAGTCTGCAAGCATAAGCTCGCTGGTAGGTTGGTAATCGAGGAGTATGATTTTTTCGTAAAGGTTTTTAAGTTCGGAAATCAAAGTTTCCGGAACATCGCTTCTTAAAACCAAAGCGTGGTCGAAAGGGGTAACTATAACCTCTTTTACTATCTTTTTAAGGTCGCTGAAATCCATTACCATACCCAGTTTGGGGCTGTTTTGGTCCTCAATGGGATATCCTGCCATGGTAACTTGAAGTTCGTATGAATGGCCGTGGATGTTTTTACACAATCCGTCGTAACCAGTAAGGCTGTGTGCCGTTTCGAATTTGAAAATTTTGGTTATCCTTATATAGCTCTTTTTCATCATTGTGTTTTGAAAATTTTGGTATTGTAAACAAATTTACCGTCGGATGTTTTAAAAACGAACAAATATAATCCCGAAGGCAGATTATTCATATCCAATCTGTTTTTATTACTTGTTAATTTTCCTTCAAAAAGTTCCCGACCTGTGGAGTTATAAACGTAATACATTACATCCTCTTTTCCGGTAAAATTTACGTTAATATTATCGATAACAGGATTAGGGAAAACAGATATCTCATATTTAAGAGGTTCTTTTACCGATGTAGGGTCAACCCATATTGCCGTAATGTATTCCGGATGATCCACAAAAGGATTTCTGTTGTGTTGGAACTGATAAATTTTGTTGTTTCTGTCAATTTCCTTTTGACTTACGGGGTCTTGGTTATTCCATTTTACCAGGAGGTCGAGGTACCAGTTTTCGAAAACATGATCGCTTGTTCCGTCAAGTACGGCATCTGCGTTTGCACTGTTATTTTCCCATCCGGCAATTTTATTTTGATATCTTGTTGCCATGTAAAAATATATTCTTGCCAAATCGCCTTTAAATTCATCAATAGGTTCAAAAGCAGTGCCTGAGTATCCCGGTACGTTGCTTGTTCCCAGCTTACTGCCGTTTTCAGATTCCCAGCTGACATTTCCCACTTCAGAATAAGGATGATTGCTACGGCGACCGTTAACATATCCGTCGGTGGGTAAAATATGTACGGCATCACTTTTCATGGGAGCCGTATTGTTAAACCAACTTTTCGGAAAAGTATGTTCGCGGTTGTAACAGTCACCTTCGGAGCTGTAACTTCCGCACTGGTCGGTACCTGCATGAAATTCATATGGATTGTTACCATCCGGGTTGTACGAATATATATCCCAAATTATGTTGGTGGAATTACCGCTGTTAGTAAGTTCCGGCGGTAAAATATCGGCGGTTTTGTAAAAAGTCCATAATGCCGAATATCCTTGGTCATCGTGATTTTTAATAATGTTAAACAAAGCCGTTTTAAGCTGGTATCCACTCAATCCTTCGGCATCGTCATAATAACCGGGAGGAATTTGCGCATTTGAAGATATTGAAAAAAAGAAAAATGATAATATCAATAAATAAATTTTGTTCATTTTAAATGTTTTATGTTTTTATAATGAAAATCCCAAGTAAAAAGCCGAAAAGATAAAGACTCCGCCTCCGATTACGTAAAGAAAGGAGCTGAATATTCTTGATGTATTGTCTTGCTTGGTATAAATTGCCGGCAACATCATAAACGAAGTAAGAAAGAAAATAGCTATTAAACTGGTTTCGAAGTTAATTCCGGTGAAAAAATAGAACATCATTCCCGCGAGAAATGTGTTTATGCTTTGAGCTATTGATGTGAGTATTGCCAGTTTTGAATTTTCGAGGTTGTAGGCAACTTTACCTTTTCTGATTTTAAAAGCGTCCATCAACATTCTTATACCTATCAGAAAAAATACTGCAAAAATTATTATATGTTTCCATTGTTCGATAAGATGTAAAAACGAGCCCCCGAGCAATTTTCCCAAACCAAGCATTAAAGTTTGTACCGAAACCATTATAGCCGTTGCAGTCAGTGCTTTTAACCTGTCGCTGCCTACATTTAAGGAAAATCCTGCCGGAACGACCTGTACGGACAATGAAAATATTATCAGGGAGTGTATAAGCCAATTCATAATTAAAAAATTAAATAGCTTGTAAAATTAATCATTACCAACAAGATTTACGATTTTTTCAAGCCAAAAAGCATCTGTTTCGTCAAAAGAACTTTTTTCTTTACTGTCAACGTCCAAAACGCCGGTAGTTTTTCCGTTTTTATCTTTCAACAAAACCACTATTTCCGAATTTGACCTGGAATCACACGCAATATGTCCTTCAAATGCATGAACATCATCCACTATGACGGTTTTGTCACTGTTTATTGCAGACCAGCAAACACCGGTATTTTCGGGTAAGTCAATACAAGCCAATGAACCTTGGTACGGTCCTACTTGCAGTTTCCCGTTTTGTATCAAATAAAAACCCGTCCAAAAAAAGTAATCCATTTTATGATGCAACACGGCTACTATTGTTGCCATATCCGAAATGGGGTTGTTAGAGCTTTTGTCAATCAGTTCTTTTATTTGATTGTACAATCTATGATATCTTCCCTCTTTTTTGTTTTTATCCATTATTAAATTTAATTGACGGCAAAGTAACAAAATGTTTTACAAAAAAAAATTTTGAGTACCCGGATAATAGACCTGTTTATCTATTAGTATATCTCGAAAGTAAATTGTGCTCTGTGTTTTATGTTTCCGGAGGGTTTGAATTTTACGTTTTTAAATTTTTTCAAAAGCATCTTTTTGTTTTTTGCCCTGTAGCCCACTGCAAAATTCAATTCTTTTTCCGGAACCGAAACCGTAAGTTCTTTTTCTTTGTTCCCCGGGATTTTATTTAACAGATCGTACCAAATTTCCGTCATCACCAACTCTTTAAAGGAAGGATGGAAAGGTCCGGCAATAAGCTCGTCACCCGTAACAAGACCTTCCGAAGGGTGTAATCCCGTTCTTATAACTTTTACCGGTGTCTTTTCGAAGAACAACAGAAGATGTTTGCTCCATGTTACTGCTTCTTCAAGGCTCAACGGTTTGTAAGATCCTTTTTTATACCATTGGTGCATTGCGGTATCTTTAATAACAACGGTAGGATAGATTCTTGTGCATGAAGCTCCCGAGTCTGCAATCTTGCGTGCCGTAAAAAGTGCTTTTTCAAGAGTATCTCCCGGAAGTCCGATCATCATTTGAAGTCCCAATTTAAAACCGTTTTTCAGAATCATTTCCGAAGCAACTTCGGTTTGCGCTGTGGTATGACCTCTGTATGATTTTTTCAGCACCTCATTATCAAAAGACTGAGCTCCCAGTTCAATTGAGGTAACACCGTATTTTTTTAACAGTTCAAGAACGTCGTTGTTGATATAATCGGGCCTTGTTGAGAGTCTTATACCTTGAATTTCTCCCGAATCTTTAAAAGGTTTTGCCAGCGATAAAAAATATTCTTGTTCTTTAAGCGGCATACCCGTAAAACTTCCTCCGAAAAAGCCTATTTCCACGTGTTTATTACCGGAAGGGAATGTTTTGAGGTGTGATTTAATTATATTTAAGATTTCATCGCCCGAAGGCACGGCAATATGCCCCGATATCTTACGTTGATTACAAAAGGCGCATTGAAACGGACATGCAAGTTCGGGAATAAAAACCGGTATTGTGAAATGTTTAATCAAGAAATTTATTTATAAAAAGATTGAAAAATTTAATACTTTTGCGAGCCATTTAAAAATATTCACAAAAATAGAAAAATGAAAGAGATGAAAAATCTGTCAACAAAGTTTTTGATGTATGCCCTTGTAGCAATAATTGCATTGGGTGGAGCAACATCATGTAAAAGTAAAAAGAAATTGGAGAGAGAACGCGCTGCAGCCGAATATGCGGCTAAAGTGGAAAAGGCAAAGAAAGATCTTCTGGCTATCATCAACGGCGAAACAGACTGGACTTTGGATCAGAAAAAAGCCAGAGTTGAGGAGATCAAAAACATGAATTTAAACGATCAGGAAATACAAGACCTCATCGTTAAGGCGGAAGAAAAAATTAAAGAAGAAGAAAGACTTCTTGAAGAGGAAAGGTTAAAAAAGAAAGAAGAGGAGATGCGGCGTAAAGAGATGGAAAAATATAACGCATTGAACAGATTATTCTCTTCGGTAGCATCGGCATCAAATTATGACGAAGCTAACAGTTTAATCGAAAGCACTCTGCAAAATTTTGCAACACCTGATGTACCTGTTCTTATAATTATCAGCAAAGTCGGAGGTTTTAACGATTACGACAAACCGACAACAATATCCAAATTTTTGGATTATCTTAAATATGTAAAATCATATAATTATGCTGTTGAAACGGCAAAATATAATGAACAAGGAAAAATAACGGAACTTGAATTAATTAAAAAATAACAGGAAATGAACAAGATAGCGTATTTATTAATATTGGTTTTCGGAATAGGGTTTGTTGCACCTGCAGTTGCACAAGATGATATAAGCCCTGAACGTAAACAGGCAATTGACAGTCTTGCACTTGAAAAAGTCAGAGATTTAAGTAAATATATTAGCATTATAGGTGATAAAGCCACACCTTGGAGTGAAGCAAACCGTGTTATCGACCGTGCCGAAGAACTTTTTATGCAAGGAAGCGAAATAGGTGTTTCATCACTTGTTAATCCCGATATTAAATATTATCCGGTAAGAAAGTATTTTGAACGTTTGATGCGTTTAAATTACAACAAAGTTGAGATAGAATGGTATAACATTGAATATGTTAGCGATCTTCAACGTCAGCCTGACGGTACTTATGTTGGGGTTATCACTATTTTCCAGAAGTTCAGAGGTTACGACAAAGAAGGAAAATTACTTTATAAAGATACCACTAAAAAAGACATCACCGTTTACGTAAAACGTAAAGAAACACAGATAGGCGGAAGAATGATCGGGTTCTGGGATGTTATGTTAGGTGATATCCGTGTTAAAGAAACAACATTGTAATAATCTTTAACGTAATATGAATTTTAAAAAAGGCTGTGTCAGTTTCGACGCGGCCTTTTTGTTTTATTTATCTTTGTTTACAACAAAACAGCTAAAATCACGTAATAATATAAACGTTATTTTAGCAAAAAATTTGGAATATGAGCGACGGGTTAGTCATAATACCTACTTACAACGAGAAAGAAAATATAGAGAAGATAATCAAAGCTGTTTTTGAACTTCCCAAAGAATTTCACGTGTTGATAGTTGAGGATAACAGTCCCGACGGTACGGCCGATATAGTGAAAAGATTAATGAAAGAGGATAAATTCAAAAACAAGTTGTTTATCCTTGAACGTAAAGGTAAGTTAGGGCTTGGTACGGCTTATATTGCAGGTTTTAAATGGGCATTGAAAAACGGATATGATTATATTTTTGAAATGGATGCCGATTTTTCGCATAATCCGGAAGATTTGTTAAGGCTTCATAAAGCTGTTGCCGAAAAAGATGCCGATGTAGCTGTGGGATCAAGATATGTAAAGGGAGTAAATGTTGTAAATTGGCCTATGGGCAGGGTTTTGATGTCTTATTTCGCTTCGATGTATGTCAGGTTTATTACCGGAATAGATATTAAAGATTCTACGGCGGGATTTGTTTGCTGGTCGAGAAAAGTTTTGGAAACCATAGATCTTGATAAAATTAAATTTGTAGGGTACGCTTTTCAGATAGAGATGAAATATACCGCATTAAAATTAGGTTTTAATGTTGTTGAGGTTCCCATAATTTTTACCGACAGGACAGAGGGTGAGTCGAAAATGAACACCGGAATTTTTCGTGAAGCTGCACTTGGCGTTATTAGTTTGAGATTGAGAAAAATGTTGGGTAAAATAAAACCCGTTAAAAAAGAAAATAAATAGGCTTTGAAACCTTTTGTAATAAAAAATGCAACCGTTGTTAACGAAGGAAAAATTTTTGTTGCCAATGTTTATGTTTCGGGTGAATTTATAGAAGATATTACCGAACCCGGAGTAATAAAAGAGGGTTTTGAAATATTTGACGCCAACGGTCTTTATCTTTTGCCAGGCGTTATTGACGACCAGGTTCATTTTAGAGATCCCGGATTAACATATAAAGCGGATATCTTTACCGAAAGTAAAGCTGCCGTTGCAGGAGGCGTTACCTCTTTTATGGATATGCCCAACACTGTTCCCAACACGCTTACGCAAAAGCTTCTGGAGGAAAAATATTCGGAAGCATCAAAAAAATCGTTAGCGAACTACTCTTTTTATATGGGTGCTTCAAACGATAACCTTGAAGAAATCGTAAAAACCGACCCGCGGAAAGTTTGCGGTATAAAAGTGTTTATGGGTTCCTCAACGGGCAACATGCTTGTTGATGACGATGAGGTTTTGGAAGAAATTTTTAAAAAAGCCCCCACACTGGTAGCGACTCATTGTGAAGATGAGGATACTATAAAGAAAAACACGAAAATTTTCAAAGAAAAATACGGTGACGATGCTCCTGCCCGGATTCATCCTTTAATACGAAGTGCCAAGGCATGTTATCTTTCATCGTCAAAAGCTGTAAAGCTGGCAAAAAAACACAATACACGTCTTCACGTTTTACATCTTTCCACTGCCATCGAAACGGAATTATTTGACAACACTATTCCTTTGGAAGAAAAACGGATAACGGCGGAGGTGTGCGTTCATCATTTGTGGTTTTCGGACCGGAGTTATGATAATAAAGGTAATTTCATAAAATGGAACCCTGCAGTAAAAACCGAAAGTGATAGAAAAGCCTTGTTAAAGGCATTACTGGACGACAGACTTGATGTTGTTGCCACCGACCATGCTCCTCATACCTTGGAAGAAAAGCAACGTCCGTATTTTAAAGCTCCTTCCGGCGGTCCCATGGTTCAGCATTCTTTACAAGCTATGCTTGAATTTTATCAAGGGGGAGAAATATCATTGGAAAAAACAGTTGAAAAAATGTGTCATAATCCCGCAAGACTTTTCAGAATCGAAAAGCGCGGATTTATAAGAAAAGGATATTTTGCCGATTTGGTTTTGGTTGAATTTGACAAACTTTTTACTGTTGAAAAAAGCAATATTTTATACAAATGCGGTTGGTCGCCTCTGGAAGGGGCTATTTTTAACTCAATAATAGTTGCAACATTTGTTAACGGCAATAAAGTTTACCACAAAGGTGTTTTCGATGAAAATGTAAAAGGGAAAAGACTAACTTTCGACCGGTAGTAAAAGGTTTTTTGGATACCGTACTTATTTTTTTAGTCTTTTGCACCACCAATGATGTAACTTGTAAAGAGCGGAATGTCAGATAGATAACACTTTGTAAAAAATACTAATTTCTGATATAGTTTGTATTAGGCGTCATTATAGATTGTTGAAAAATTTTTTTCCTATCCTTCAATATGACACAAACCCGCGCGCCCGCAAAAACCATTAACGATTAACTTTTTAACCACCTTTGAACAATTTTGAACAAATCTGAACTCCAAACACTAAGCTAAATATAGAATATCGAACGAAGAACACCGATTAACGATTTAAGATTGAATGAAAAATATAGATATTAAAACCTTCGGACCTTTGACTTTTCGACCTTCAGACCTTTTGACTTTTCAACTCTACCAATGACGTCGATTCAAAATACCTGTATGTCAATTAGATAAAAGAGTGAATGGATTGTCACGGTGAGCAGCCTGCCAAATGGCAGGTAAGTCGAACCGTGCGTGCGGTGACTACCAATGACGTCTTTTTAAATACTTGTAAATCAATCTATAAAAATTGCGCCCGAGATTGTCACGGTGAGTGATGCGACCTTTAGGAGCATCGTATCGAACCGTGCGAGGAGTGGCTTGTCCCGCCACATTTCGACAGGCTCATTGTGACAGCCTCCCCTTCCTACAATTACGTCATTTACCGATTGTTGAAAAATTTTTTTCTTCCCTCTCACTGTGACACCTTGCACGCCGACAAAACTATTAACGATTAACTTTTTAAACTACCTTGAACAACTTCGAACCACTTTGAACAACTCTGAACACAAACGCTAAATTCAGAATTGAATATCGAACGCCGAACGGCGAATATCGATTAACGATTTAAGATTTAGTGAATAATGGTGAAGTTGAGACTTTCGACTTTCAGACCTTCTGACTTTCGACCTTCCCACCTTAAGCGTCGGATTGTCACGGTGAGTGATGCGACCTTTAGGAGCATCGTATCGAACCGTGCGTGCGGCGGCTTCCCCTGCCATGGTTCGACAAGCTCACCATGACTGCCTCTCCCGCCCTGATACAACGTCATTTAAGATTGTTGAAAATTTATTTTCTTCTCTCTCACTGTGACAATCCGGTCATCCTTTTATCTATTCGATATTCAAGCATTTTGAATCGGCATCTTTGGTAGCGGTGTCGAATAGTGGAAAGGTAGAAAATTGCCTATCCGCTGTCACACATTCGTCAACCCCGTTGTGACACCCTCCTTTAAACTTTAGCCTTTTGACGTACAGACTTTATACTTTCGGCTTTTTCAAAAAATCATCCTTAAAATCTCCAAGCTTTTTATCTCCCCGAAATGTTCTATCTGTAAACGGTAATACCGCATCAATACATCCAACACGTCACTCCTTTCCGAAGCGGTAATTTTAAAACCACTTGTATTACCGGAAGCAACATCAACAAGTTTACGGAAAAGTTCCGCGGTTTTCCCCGTTACATAATTAGGGTGTAAAGGTTCATTATTAGTAAAAACGCCCTCTACCATATCAAAATAACGGAATCTGTTAACGGAAGGTGATTTCGGAAAAAATCCCAAAAACTTGGATAACCTTATCAAAAAGAACAAATGGAAATTTGCAGTATTTTCTTTACTTAAATCGTACCATATTAACGATTGCCAGAGCCAGTTAAAAAATTCTTTATCCGGAAAACGGTCTTTTAAGGAGCGGTTTAATACTTCATCGAGAAAAATGACTACGGAACGTTTTACGGCATCATCGTAGATGCAAGAATAACCGTGTGAAACACTAATTTCTTTTATATGGTTAAGTTGTTTGTTTTCGCGGGCATAAACGGACATCTCAAGAAGTTGTAAAGGTCGAAACAGTGCAGCTTTCATCTCGCCTTTTTTTGACCTTACCCCCTTCACAATGTATGACATCACACCTTCTTCTTCGGTAAATATCTTCACTATCAAACTCGTGTCTGAATATTTTACCGAACTTATTACTATCCCTCTGGTATTCAGAAGCATTACAAATATTTGTTAATGCGGCTAATTTATCAAAAGAATTTTTGTAACGGCTTTTTCTTCACCGGTATCATCAACTATAAACACGACATATATTCCCGAAGCAGCCCTCCGCCCGTCAATATTTTTACCGTTCCAAACAGCCTGTCCGCCTTCCGCATGTGTAGTATAAACCACGTTGCCGTAGCTATCCGTTATTTTTACGTCTGCATTGTTAACCAAACCTTTAATGGCGATAGGTCCGGTATAGCCGGGCTTAACGGGGTTGGGAAATGCATAAACGTTTTCATTAACGGGTTTTCCGGGTGTGGCTTCTCCCCTGTAAGATATTATACCTTTATCGGTTCCTATAAAAACTTCTCCATCACCGTCTATTGCTATATCAATTATGTTGTCTGACAGAAGAGGGCTGTTTTCGGCAGTAAAATGAGCCTTTTCAACAAGTCCGTCCGGCGATAAAAAGAATACTCCCGCACGTTCGGTTCCTATCCATTTGTTATTACCACCGTCAACAGCTATTGCGGTAACTGTTTCCGTTTCCAACAGATAATCGGCAAGTCCCGTTCCGTCATTTCGCGGAACCAAGATTTGCTGAGCATCAAAATTTTCACCTTGCTCAAATATTGCCTGCGGATTATAAAAAACCGAAATACCTTTATCGGAACCCACCCAAACATCACCTTCCAAGTCGGCAGCCATTGAATAAACTTTACTGCCCACAATGTTACCGGAACCGGCTGTAGAACCCAAAACTTTAGCCCTGTCATCGGTTTGATCTTCCAGAGTATTGTTATCGTTAAAAACAATAATATATCCGTTGCTCCTTTTCAATATCCACTTTTGATCATAATTGTCAACCATCATTTTATCAATATCGATACCGCTGAGACCCGCGGGCAGGGTAAACGACAGCCATGTTCCGTCACGTTTCATAACCGAAAGCAAATCGGGAGAACCGGAATTTGCAACCCAAAGATTTCCTTCACTATCGTAATCCAATCCGCTTATTAGCGTCAAATAATTTGCATTAACCCATGGTTGCAAAGTGCTGTTTGTTTTATCGAAAACCTCCACCAGTTGATTATCCTCAAATTTCAAAAGTCCGTCGCCCCATGTACCCACATATGCAACATTGGTATTTTGAGGATCTATTTTTACACAAACAAAATCCGTAATTGTATCGAATGCCGGCGTATTTCCCTTGTTGTGCGTACTCCATTTGCCGTCAATGAATGAGAAAACCCCGTCTTTCATGTAAAGTTTGGACCAGTTTGAAGCATGCCCGCCGGAAGCATCCCAAACACTTTTTCCTGCTGCATCCAAATCGTAAACACTTTTTGTCCCGGGACCGTTAGGTTCAATTATTTCACCTCCGTAGCCGTTGTCTTTAGCTTTAATCAATCCCAAAACAGAACTGCCAATCCAATATTCGTTATTTTTAAAATCGCATGATAACGGATAAAAGTTTTCGCCTACAGGATTCCAAATTTTTAATACCTCATTCAAGTTTTTATCAAAAACCGCGATATTAAATCTTTGAGTCAGCAACAAATTGTTACCAACAACCCTTAATTCGTGGTGTCTGTCGGAATTTCCGGGTAAAAAATGCTGCCAGCTTGAACCGTCAAAGATGTATAAAGTATCACCGTCCCAACCGCTGTCTTTATAGTTGGCAATTACTTTACCGCTGAACGCTTCTATCTGATTAAAAAACGCCTCCGGTTTGGGTAACCCGGTTTCTTTATGCCATTCGTTAAAATCGGCAAGGTTAGGCGAATTTACATTTGCATAATAAATTCCGTTAACGGTAGCTGCAAAAAAAGCCGTATCATTAACCGTTAAATCCTGGACATTAAGGTACGAACCGTTGGGACCGATATACCAAGTATCTTTTATCTCATATTTTTCCAGGTCGAGTACTATAATACCGAATCCGCAACTAAGATATGCAACACCGTCACCCAGCAAAATATTGTTAATGGTTTTGTCGCCGAGAATTTCTTTATTTTTTATATCAGGTATATTTCTTACGCTACCGTCTTTTTGCAAAATATCGATATTGGTATTTTTATAAGCTATTATCATTATCTGATAAGGTTCGTAGTAAGCTATTTTGCTGACTCCCACATCGTTAAGACCGCTAACTTTATCGATACGTTCAATGGAATTATCACCTTTGTTATATTTAAAAAGCGAGTACGGTGTTGCGGCGTAAACTTCCTCATTTAAAGCAACCACTCCGGTAACTTTTTGATATGGGAAATGTGTCCGCCAGTGTCCTATACCTATTCCGCTGTCTTGAGAAAATATTTTTATTGAAAAGAAAAGTATCAATAAAACGGTGTAAAGTAATCTTTTATTCATATGCTATTCTTACTCTTTTTAATAAAATAACTTTAAAACTTTAAAAATATTGCAAAAATTTATTTTAACGACTGAGTTATAAAAACATCGTTCAATCCCCATTTAAATCTAAGTAGCCAAACCTTTCTTTGTTCATCGTATAAATAACCGTTGTCTGCCGGTTTTTTGGTTTTTATTTTTTCCATTTGTTTGCCGTTAATAATAAACGTAAAATATTTATTATATGGAAGCCCTATTATTTCCAGGTTTATTTTTCTTTCACGGGGCATTTTTTTGTAACCTTTTATCCTGCTGAACATAAATTCAAGGTTTCCTTTCTCATTCTTTTTCTGCACAAACATTAGTGTTTCAAAATTACCGTTTTTTATGGCATCAGGCTCTTTTCTGTCATCGGAATACATTAAATAATGGTCTCTCGACTCGTCATCTCCCACATAATATTTTATTGTCAGAACGGAATCGCTATAGTAATCGGTAGAAGATACTGGCTTTACCACAGGTAAAAACGAACCTGCCTTGACAAACAGCGGAATATTATCAATTTTAACGGGGATATCGTATTCGTTACCACCCGGCATTTTTCTGTTTGTAAAGTAATTGTACCACTTGTTATTACGCGGGAGATAAACCGTTCTGATTCTCTGACCGGGGTTTAATACAGGCGCCACAAGTATATTACTTCCGAACATATATTCGTCTTTTGTTTCAAAAGCCATCCAGTCGTCCGGAAATTCAAAAAAGAGGGTACGCATCAACGGATAACCTTTTAATGTTGCCTGTGCTGACATAGAGTAAATGTAAGGTAAAAGCGAATACCTCAATTTAATATACTTCCTGACTATTTTTTGAGTCTGTTCACTGTAAAATACCGGTTCGGAAGGAGCCGTAAAAGCATCACCGTGTGGTCGCAGTATAGGTGTAAAACACGCAAACTGCAACCACCTTGTGTAAAGTTCATCATCTTTTTTGCCGCCTGCGAACCCTCCCGCATCGGAATGAACATAAGGTAATCCGCTTAAACCGGCATGCAAAAGAGCCGGTATTTGTGCTTTTAGTCCTCCCCACGACCTCGACACATCTCCCGTCCACGGAAACACGGAATAACGCTGTGATCCTGCATAACCCGCCCTGTTAAGATTAAAAAGTCGAATTCCTGGATAAAATTGCCTGTAGTTTTCGTACAACATTTTATGCCAGTAATGAGCATAAACATTGTGAACCGCATCGGCAGGTCCGTTAACGTGATATTCATCCGAGGGGTGATATTCCGGTTCTCCCAAATCTCCCCACCATCCCGAAACTCCCATGCGGGCAAGATTCTTATACTTTTCCCAAAACCATCGTCCGGCAACGGATTTGAAAATATCGATTAAACCTGCCGGACCGAAATAAAAGTCTTTATTAATATATGTTTTACCTGTACTGTCGGTTGTGAAAATTCCCAAGCTGTCGCCGGTATAAAAATTTTTTAAAGTGTCAATGATATAAGGTTCCGTTATCAAAACCGTTTTAACACCTACATCTTTGAATTTTTCCATCATCTTGCCGGGTTGCGGCCATTTTCTCTTATTCCATTCCAATTTTCCCATATAACCTTTCAAGCTGTCACCGAACCAAAACAAATCGATTATCAAAGCATCCAGCGGAAAATTGTTTTCTCTCATCAACGTTACAATACTATCGGCTTCTTTTTGACTTTTATATCCCATCCTCGATTGCAAGTTGCCCAATGCCCAAAAAGGAGGCAAGGGCTGCATACCGCTGAGTTTACCCCATTCCGTGGAAAGTTCTTTAAAGTCATCACCGGCTATAAAAAAATATTTCATCACACCTCCAACAGCTCCGAATTCCATAATATTTTTCTCCGTTTTACCCAAATCAACATAGCCCTTTTCGGGATTGTCGAACAAGAGCATATATTTTTTTGAAGAAACAAGCAAAGGCACGGAATAGTTTAAAAAATCCGCCCCTGAAACATAGCCGTAGTTTGCCTGATTATACAACCGGTATTTTCCCCCTCGCAATGAAAAATCCACTGCCCTTTCACCAAGTCCGTAAAAAGATTCTTCACTGTCATCGAGTTTGAATCTTATGCCGGCGCTATCGTTTCTTATGAAAAACCCTCTTTCCTCCGGTAATAAAAGTTCGTCATTGTAATAAAATATTATGGAAAACGGATTTTTATTAAAAACAACAGTCAAACTTCCCAGAATCATACGTAAGTTTTCCGGTTCATCTTTAACTGTTATTTCCATATTTTCCGGGCTCATAATAACGGCATCCGAAGAATCTTTAACGGGAACATTACCGTAAAAATTTTTTATCTCCACAATTTTAGGGCTGTAAGGAATAGCCTGAACAAGTCCGTGGTCGGTTTTTATGTTCAAAATGCCGTTAACCAGGTAATGCGAAATATATTTTCTGTTACCCCATTCATAACCGGTAACCGTGCCCGTTTGCGATTTCAGTGCTGAAAAGGTAAATACGGATAAAAACAGAAATATATTTTTCAAAGAAAGATTCATGTTCAAATTTTTTACTTCAATTCAAGTATCAAAGATGATTTGGGATTCATAACAAAAGACTTTGTTAAGTCGTAAGTTTTACCGTCAATTACCGAGACACCTTTTGTATCACTTTCAATCATTTCTGAATATCGGTTTACATCCACTTTCTCTTGTTTAACGGAATTGTTAAAAATAACCATTACTTTATCATTTTCGTTATATCTGAAATAAACGTAAATATGATTATCCGGTATAAATTGTTTCATTTTGCCGGAATGTATTACATCCTTTGTTTTCCGCCAATTGAACAATGTTTTAACAAATTCAAAAGCTTCTTCCTGTTGAGCCGTGCGACCGTTTTTTGTAAAAGCATTTAACGTGTCGCCCGGCCAACCTCCCGGAAAATCTTTACGAATAAACGCATCACCGTTGTTTTTATCACCTGTCATTAATATTTCGGTACCGTAATAAATCTGTGGTATTCCCCTTACGGTTGCAATTAACGTCATTGCCATCTTCCATTTTTTTATATCGTTCCCCAACTTTGTGAAAATCCTGCCTATGTCGTGATTATCGGGAAAAACCACCAAGGCATCCGGGTTGCTGTAATTGAAATCACGGCTCAATACATCATAAATTTCCGCTAATCCCGTTGACCAAGCATCACTCTCATTAAAAGCCTTTGAAACGGCAAACATTAAAGGGAAATCAAAAACATTTGTAAGGTGGGAATGATAACCGTCGGGGTTCCTGTCGTTTTCAAGCCAATATGCTATAGATGCGGGATTATTCATCCACACTTCTCCCACAACATTATATTCCGGATATTCTTTTAAAATACGCTGCATCCATCTTGCCATAAAGTCTTTATACGGATACGGATAAGTGTCCTGACGTATTCCGTCGAGCCCTGTTGTTTCTATCCACCAAATGCTGTTTTGAATCAGGTAATTGGCTACGTATTCGTTATGCTGATTAAGGTCTGCCATAGTTACATCAAACCACCCTTTAACCATTCTGTCGTAGTCATATTTTGAAGCATGGGGGTCGGAAACCACACCGGCACGGTAATTTGACCTTGTAAATTTATCCCATTGATTATACCAATCATGCATGGGAAGGTCGTCTTTCCAAAAATAATTGGTGCCGCAATGGTTGAAAACCATGTCCTGAATTACTTTAATACCTTTTTTATGAGCTTCCGAAACAAGCTTTACGTAATCATCATTACTTCCGAAACGAGGGTCTATTTTATAAAAGTCTGTCATTGCATATCCGTGATAAGAATAAGCAGGCATATTATTTTCCATCAAAGGGTTTATCCAAACGGCAGTGAATCCGGCTTCTTTTATGTAATCCAGATGCTCGGTTATTCCTTTAATATCGCCACCATGCCTGCCGTTGGGATTATCTCTGTCGGCTTTTTCAAGCATTGAATTGACATTGTCGTTGGTAGTATCTCCGTTAGCAAATCTATCGGGCATCAAAAGATAAATGGCATCCGAAGCGTCAAACCCTCGATATTCCGAAGGTTTTTTTATTCTGTTTTTTAAAACGTAATCGTATTTGGCAACGGTTTTTTTCCCTTTTTTAAAAAGTATTTTAAAAACCCCCGGTTTTGCCTCCGGCGAAATCTTTAAATTTATAAAAAGATAATTAGGATTTTCCGCCTTTCCAACGCTTATAATCTTTACACCTTTATAATTGATAACCGGTGAGGTTAATGAAATATTATCACCCCACACCAAAAGCTGTAATTCAGGAACTTTCATACCAACCCACCAATTGGGAGGATCGATACGTTTAACGTTTATATTTCCTGCATTTAAAAACAGTGAAAAAAAGAACAATAAAATCAACGCAAAAAATCTGATTTTTTTCATATAAAAATTTAAAAAGTGAAAAAATGAAAAAATGAATTTTTCACAAAAGTAACTATTTGCTGTTATATTAATGCCCGTTAACAAATGTATTACACGTATAATTTTATTGAAGATAAATCATAAGTGTTTTTATCAAATGGTGCTCAATAATAACAGTTTTTAATTTAATATTTACATTTGCACAAATTTTCTAAAAATAGTTATTTATGTCTAAAAGAAGAGCGGCAATAACGGGTGTTCACGGATGGGCTCCCGATTACATATTAACTAATAAAGAACTGGAAAAAATGGTGGACACTACTGATGAATGGATAACCACCAGAACAGGTATAAAAGAAAGACATATTTTAAAAGGAGAAGGTAAAGGAACTTCAGATATCGGAACGGAAGCCGTAAAAGGTCTTTTGAAAAAAACGGGAACTTCCCCCGATGAAATAGACCTGTTAATATGCGCAACCGTTACTCCCGACATGGCATATCCCGCCACGGCAAATATTATCAGCGATAAAGTGGGTATTAAAAACGCATTCAGTTTTGACATTAATGCCGCATGCTCGGGATTTTTGTATTCCCTGGTTACAGCATCCCAATTTATAGAAACCGGTAAGTACAAAAAAGTAATTGTTGTTGGTGCCGATAAAATGTCAGCCGTAGTGGACTATACCGACAGAACCACATGTGTTTTGTTCGGTGATGCCGGCGGTGCCGTACTTTTGGAGCCTTCGGAAGATGGTTACGGAATAATAGATTCAAGATTATATACCGACGGTTCGGGTCGCGTTCACCTTCATCAAAAAGCGGGAGGTTCGGTAAAACCGGCTTCGCACGAAACCGTTGACAACCGCGAACACTTTGTTTACCAGGAAGGCCAAGCCGTTTTTAAATTTGCCGTTACCAAAATGGCTGATGTATCGGTTGAAATAATGGAACGTAACAATCTTACCTCGGACGATATAGCATGGCTTGTTCCCCATCAGGCAAATTTGAGAATAATTGAATCAACAGCGCGAAGAATGGGGCTTGACAAAAGCAAGGTAATGATAAACATTCAGAAATACGGCAATACCACCAACGGTACAATACCTATGTGTTTATACGAGTGGGAAGACCGCCTGAAAAAAGGCGACAACATTGTTCTGGCTGCTTTCGGCGGTGGATTTACCTGGGGTTCTATATATCTGAAATGGGCTTACGACGGTGATAAATTTGCAAAAAAATAACAAGTTTTTCAATTGGCTCGTATCGCTTCCACAGGGTCTAACCGTGAAGCTGTCCATGCCGGAATAAATCCGGAAATAAAACCTATAGTTGCCGAAACGGTAATTCCCAATATTATATTCTGCATTGAAAGAAACATGGGAAAATCAAATAAAGACTTTACTCCCCATGACAAAAGAAAAACCAATAACAAACCCACTGCACCTCCCAGCAACGAAAGGAAAACGGCTTCAAATAAAAACTGCAAAAGGATGAAATACCTTTTTGCTCCCAACGCTTTTTGAATACCTATTTGATTTGTCCTTTCTTTTACGGAAACAAACATTATGTTTGCAATGCCGAAACCGCCTACAAGTAACGAAAATCCGCCGATAATCCAGCCTACAATGGCAATAACCCCGAACAGTTGATCAAACCCTTTTGAAATTATGTCCGTTTGATTTAATGCGAAATTGTCATCTGCGGCAGGTTTTAATTTTCTTATGGAACGCATAATACCCGTTAACTCGTCTTTCATCTCTTCAATGGTTACCCCGGGTTTTGCTTTCACGATGATAGTTGTCCCCATATTACGTATATCAACCACACCGCGAGCAAAAGCTACGGGAACAAAAGCCTGCTTGTCCGGCGAATTTCCAAAAACATCACTTCCCTTTTTGTTAAGAACACCGATAACATAAAGCCTTCTCCCGAATATCTTAACTCTTTTGCCCAACGGGTCCTCGTCCGGAAATAAACTCTTTGCAAGATCATATCCTAAAATGACAACATTTTTACCGCTTTTGTCTTCCTGCTCGGTAAAAAACCTGCCTTCGCCTATATCTAAATTTAAAATTTTAGGATAATCGTAAGTAATGGCATTAACTTTTGCTCCCTCAACAATATTTGTCCGGTAACTGATATTACGCGATACGGCAAACATAAAAGTACCGTTTTCAACGGTGTTGCTCCTGAGCTTTATCATTTTTAGTTCCGAAAGTTTAGGGTTGGGTCTTTGCCAATATTTCCACCACGCGTAATCACCTCCCATTGCCCAAGGCCATTTCTGAATGAAAAGAATATCGCTGCCAAGCGAATTAATCTCGGATTTTATGGAATACTCCAAGCTGTCGAAAACCGTAAAAACCGATATTATCGAAAAAATACCTATGGTAATACCAGTTAAAGACAAAACAGTTCTCATTTTATTTATGATTAATGCATCAATGGCAAACTTGAAACTTTCACGTATTAGTTTGAGAACTATCATTATTTGGTTTTTGTTAAGAAATTTTATGGTAAAAGTATAATATCTTTTAATTAAATCTTGTTACTTTGCATATCAAATGAAGTTTTTAGTTTTTTAATTCACTTTTAACAACTTACAACATTGAAAAAAATTAAATCGGCATTAATTTCCGTTTTTTACAAGGACGGCCTTGAACAAATTGTAAATAAACTGGATGAATTGAATATAGACATCTATTCAACCGGTGGAACAAAAAAGTTTATTGAAGAACTCGGATACAAAGTCAAATCGGTTGAATCACTTACCTCATACCCTTCCATTTTGGGAGGAAGAGTAAAAACATTGCATCCTAAAGTGTTTGGCGGAATTCTTGCCAGAAGGGATAACGACCTTGATACCGACCAACTGAAACAGTATGACATCCCTGAAATAGATTTGGTAATAGTTGATTTATATCCTTTTGAGGAAACCGTTAAAAAAACTAAAGACGAAAGCGAAATCATTGAAAAGATAGATATCGGAGGAATAAGTCTGATAAGAGCGGCAGCAAAAAATTTTAAAGATGTTTTGGTTATTCCTTCATCGGAGTTTTATGACGATTTGTTAAAAATATTGGATGAAAAAGAAGGACAAACGGATTTGACCGACCGTAAATGGTTTGCAACGCAAGCTTTTAACGTGAGTTCACATTACGACACTCTTATCTTTAAATGGATGAACAGCACGGAAAACATTAAAGCTTTCAAAGAGAGTCGTAGGGAAGCCGTAGTATTGAGATACGGGGAAAATCCGCATCAGGAAGGTATTTTTTACGGAAAACTTGATGAAGTTTTCGAACAACTTAACGGTAAAGCCTTATCGTACAACAATCTGCTTGACCTTGATGCGGCAATAAACCTTATTAACGATTTTGAAGAAACAACATTTGCCGTTATTAAACACAATAATGCATGCGGATTGGCAAGCAGGGAAAACCTTTTGGATGCTTGGAAAGATGCTTTAGCCGGCGATCCGGTGTCGGCATTCGGCGGTATTTTGGTTACCAACAGACCCGTTGACAAAGAAACGGCCGAAGAGATAAACAAGATATTTTTCGAGATCATTCTTGCTCCGGATTACGACAAAGATGCATTAAAGATTTTGAAATCGAAAAAGAACAGAATTATTCTTAAAAAGAAGGTTTACAACTTTCCGTCAAAGCAATTCAGGTCGCTTTTAAACGGAGTATTGGAACAGGAAAAAGATTTGAAAACCGAAACGCCGGAAGAACTTAAAACCGTTACCGTAGTTTCACCTTCAAAAGAGCAGGTTGAAGACCTTTTGTTTGCAAATAAAATTGTTAAACATACCAAATCGAACAGTATTGTTTTAGTAAAAAACAAACAACTGATAGGTTCCGGTACAGGACAAACATCACGTGTTGATGCATTGAAGCAAGCAATTGAAAAAGCTAAGAATTTCGAACTGCCGCTGGAAGGTTCCGTCATGGCTTCCGATGCATTTTTCCCCTTTGCCGATTCAGTTGAAATTGCCGACAAAGCGGGAGTAAAGGCAGTGATACAACCCGGAGGTTCAATACGTGACAAGGATTCCATTGAATATTGTAATGAACACGGTATGTCAATGGTATTTACGGGATTCAGACATTTTAAACATTAATATTAAGAAAACAAAAGATATATTGAAATGGGACTTTTTTCATTTTTAACAAAAGAAATTGCCATCGACCTCGGAACGGCTAACACCATCATTATTTATAACGATAAAATAGTAGTTGACGAGCCGTCAATAGTAGCCATTGAAAGAAATACGGGAAAGATTATAGCCGTTGGTAAACGTGCTATGATGATGCATGGTAAAACACACGATAACATAAAAACCATAAGACCCTTGCGCGACGGTGTTATTGCCGATTTTCAATCGGCTGAGTTTATGATTCGTGAGATGATAGGGATGATAGGCATTAAAAACTCCCTGTTTCAACCGGCACTAAAGATGGTTATTTGTATTCCTTCGGGTATTACCGAAGTTGAAGAAAGAGCCGTAAAAGATTCTGCCGAACAAGCCGGAGCAAAAGATATTAGACTTATTCACGAACCTATGGCTGCTGCAATTGGTATCGGTATCGATGTGCTGGAGCCTACGGGAAACATGATTGTCGATATCGGCGGAGGCACTTCCGAAATTGCCGTTATAGCATTGGGAGGTATCGTAAACAATAAATCAATACGTATAGCCGGTGATGACTTAAATGCCGACATTAAAGATTATATGCGTAAGCAGCACAACATATCAATAGGTGACAGAACCGCCGAAAGAATTAAAATAGAAGTAGGCTCGGCTGTTACCGAGCTTGAAAACCCACCCGACGATTATGCTGTTCACGGAAGAGACTTGTTAACGGGTATTCCGAAAGAGATAAAAGTGAATTACAAGGAAATAGCAACTTGCATGGATAAATCCATCTCAAAAATAGAAACGGCGGTTCTCCAAGCTCTTGAAAACACTCCCCCGGAATTATCGGCGGATATTTTCAGAACGGGTATTTATTTGGCAGGAGGAGGCTCGTTATTAAGGGGACTTGACAAACGTTTGGAAAGTAAAGTAAAATTGCCGGTTCATGTTTCGGACGACCCGTTACACGCCGTTGCAAGAGGCACAGGTATTGCTCTTAAAAACTTTGAGAAATTTACCTTCCTCATTAAATAAACAGGGGTTAAGCCATGCAAAACCTGCTTGCTTTTCTGGCCAAATACAAAAATATTTTTTTATTTCTGATTTTGGAAACCATTGCTTTAATAATGGTTTCCTTTAGTTATTCATACCACGGTTCTCTGGCATTCAATTCGGTAAACGATATTACGGGAGGTATTTTCAAAACATTTGCCGAAGTTGAAGACTACTTCAGCTTAAAACGGGAGAATGAAATATTATTAAAGGAAAATGCCGCCTTACACGACAGCCTTAAAAGCTCGTTTTTAATTACCGATACAAATTACGTGTATGTTGATACTTTATACAGATATGTACCGGCTCACGTTGTTTATATTACAACAAATAACCCGTCCAATTACTTTATCATTGACAAGGGTAAAAAGCACGGTATTAAAAAAGAGATGGGAGTAATTTCTCCAACCGGAATAGCGGGAATTGTGATAGGTGTTTCAAACCATTACTCTTTAGTCATGCCCCTTATCCACCCGAACTTTACCGGCAGTGCAAGGATTAAAAAAAACAACATGCTAATATCGGTACAGTGGGACACTACGGATTACCGTTTCGGGAAAATTACAGACATTCCTTCGTATGTAGATTTGTACAAAGGCGACACGATAGTTACCACGGGTTTCTCTCTCATTTTTCCTGAGAATTTGAATGTAGGTACGGTGGAAAAATATTATCCGTCCCCGGATAAAGAGTTTGCCACCGGAATAATAAGGTTTTCTACGGATTACAAATCTTTAAAGAATGTTTATGTTATAGATAACTTGATGAAAGCGGAGGTTAAAAAGTTGATGGAGGAGAAAAATGAATAAAACGTTATCAAACATATTACGGTTTGTAATACTGATATTGATTCAAGTGCTTATATTTAACCATATAAGTCTGTGGGGATACCTTACTCCATATCCGTATCTTTATTTTATTTTGTTACTTCCCAGAGATATTAGTAAAACTTCATTGCTTTTAGCAGGTTTCTTTACCGGATTAACGGTAGATATTTTTCAAAACACTCTTGGAATGCAAGCTGCAGCCGCAACATTGGTAGCCTTTGCCCGGCCTTATATTTTAAAATCTTATTTCAGAACCATGGATTTTGCCAAAGATGAAATTCCGGGAATAAACAAACTTAAATTCGGAGGTTTTTTTAAATATACATTTACACTGGTTTTTATTCACAGCTTCACGGTTTATGTTCTCGAAACACTTTCGTTAAACAATTTTTTAAACCTTTTAAAATACACATCTGTAAATGCCCTTATAACTACTATGTTCATTATTATTTTTGAACTTTTCGCGGCAAAAAAGACAAAACGGTAAGCCTTTTATTGCACCCCGGTTACATTACCTTTTTCCGTTCAAAACCCGAACTCAATTTTTATTACTTTTGCCCCTTAATTTATCAATTGAACAACATAATATTATGGCAAAACAGGAAGATGTTTTAAAAAAGATAATAGCACATGCCAAAGAGTACGGTTTTGTGTTCCAAAGCAGCGAAATTTATGACGGATTAAGTGCTGTGTACGATTACGGTCCGAATGGCGTTGAATTAAAAAAGAACATCCGCGATTACTGGTGGAAATCAATGGTGCAGTTTCATGAAAATATTGTAGGTATCGATGCCGCTATATTCATGCATCCTACCACCTGGAAAGCTTCCGGCCATATTGATGCCTTTAACGATCCTTTGATAGATAACAAAGACTCGAAAAAACGTTACCGCGCAGATGTTTTGGTTGAAGATTATATTGCGAAAATAGAAGCCAAAATAAAAAAGGAAGTTGACAAAGCCCGTAAACGTTTCGGCGATGCTTTTGACGAGAAGCAATTTATGGAAACCAATCCCAGGGTTCTTGCCAACCTGAAAAAAATTGAAGATATAAAAAACCGTCTTTACCCTGCCATGGAAAACAACGACATGGAAGGAATAAGGCAGTTGATAATAGACCTCGACATTGCGGACCCCGTTTCCGGCACAAAAAACTGGACCGAGGTTCGCCAGTTCAACCTTATGTTTTCAACACAACTGGGTTCAATGTCGGAAAGTGCTACCGAAATATACTTGCGTCCGGAAACGGCACAGGGTATTTTCGTAAACTACCTCAACGTGCAGAAAACAAACAGAATGAAAATCCCTTTCGGTATTGCGCAAACGGGAAAAGCTTTCAGAAACGAGATAGTGGCACGTCAATTTATTTTCCGCATGAGGGAATTCGAACAAATGGAAATGCAGTTTTTCGTTCGCCCCGGAACCGAAATGAAATGGTTTGAATACTGGAAAGAAGAAAGGTTGAAATGGCATCTTGCAACAGGTATTCCCGCTGAAAAATTCCGTTTTCACGATCACGACAAGCTGGCCCATTATGCAAATGCAGCTACCGATATTGAGTTTGAATTTCCAATGGGTTTCAAAGAGCTGGAAGGAATCCACTCGCGTACCGATTTCGATTTGAAATCACATGAACAATATTCGGGTAAAAAACTCCGTTATCACGACCCTGAAATCAACGAAAGCTATGTTCCTTACGTTATCGAAACTTCCATAGGTCTTGACAGAACATTCCTGGCAATGTTAAGTTATGCTTATACGGAAGAGAAACTTGAAGACGGTTCGGAACGCGTGGTTTTGAAATTACCGCCTTTCCTGGCACCTTACAAAGTGGCTATTTTCCCGCTTACCAAAAAAGACGGTTTGCCTGAAAAAGCACATGAGATAATGGATGAATTGAAATACGATTATATGTGTTTCTACGAGGAGAAAGATACAATAGGGAAACGTTACCGTCGCCAGGATGCCATAGGAACACCATATTGCGTTACCGTTGACCATCAAACCCTTGAAGATAACACGGTAACTATCCGCGAGCGTGATACTCTTAAACAGGAAAGGGTTCCCATATCGCAGTTGAGTTCGATAATCGGAGAAAAGTTGAAAATCAAATTATAAAACATCGAAACGGGGCTGTCAAAAAAGATATTTGTACAGCCTCTTTTTTTATATGTACACAATAGTAAGATATCCGGAAACTAAAAATAACTCGCTGAAACCTTGGTCGGCAGCTGATGAACTGTTGCTTGAAAGAGTTAATGAGCAAAATTTGTCCGGTAAAAACATTGTAGTTTTTAACGACAGGTTCGGATATTTGTCTGTAAACCTGAATTCTTTCGAGCCGTGGATAATAACAGGGTACAGAAGTCAGGAAAAAGCGTTGGAAAGAAATTTTAAAATTAACGGACTTGACATTGAGCCTGGTCACATTATAAGATTACCCGAACCGCCTCCCGGAAAAATTGACATTGCCCTGATACGGATACCCAAATCAATTGAGCTTTTCAGGTTGTTTTTATATCTAACTCATGAGAAAAGTGATGAAAACACTGAGGTTATTTGTTCATTTATGACCAAATATTTCTCACCGCAGATATTGAAAACGGCAGAGCTGTTTTTTGAGTATGTAGAGCAAAGTAAAGCAAAGAAAAAAGCACGACTTTTGATTTTGAAAAACCCGAAAGAGTTGAAAACGGAAATAAAGTTGACTGAGCAAGTTACTTGGAAGAATATTACCTTAAAACAATATTCGGGAGTGTTTTCATCGTCAAGAATTGATTTTGCGACTAGATTTCTATTGGAGAATTTTAGGGTAAATGTTAATGAAAAAAGAATTCTGGACCTCGCTGCAGGCAACGGAATAATAGGATATTACATATTAAAAGAATACAAAAAACAAAACCTTCCCCAACCCGAACTTCATCTTTTGGATGATTCCGTTTTGGCTGTAAAATCGGCTGAAATGAATTTACCCTCAAAATGCTTTTTCCATTACAATGACACGCTTGAAGATTTAAAAGAAAACTATTTCGACCTTATTATTACAAACCCGCCGTTTCATTTTGAACACGAGATAAATACCGAAATAAGCATAAATCTTTTCAAAGAGTCTTTTGCCAAATTAAAGCCGGGAGGCAGGTTTGTTTTGGTTTTTAACAGACATCTTGCAGGTAAATACAAACCTGTTTTAAAAGCATTGTTTCAAAAGATAACATTGGTTGCAGACAGCCCGAAGTATATGATATTGGAATGTAGAAAACAAAAGTAACCTTTCTATTATTTTTTATTATCGTCGGATGTTTCATCACCGTTATTTTTTTCGGGTTTTTTGTTCATTTTTATAAACGCCCATATAAACCCTGCTACAAGATGCAGCATAACAATACCGAATATTATGTAAGCCAACGTATTGTTCATCTTAATCCATTAACCTTTTTTCTCCTTCCAGTTTCTTAATTTCCGAAATATCCTGACTTACCTCTAAAGTTCCTCTGTAGTTTCCATTTTCGTCACGGACGGCAAAATATTGTATCAAAATAAATTTCGGTCCCATTTGTATCCAAAAACTCTCTTTATCTTTTTTCCCCGATTTAAAAGCATCCAAAAGTTCTTTTACAATATGAACACTTGAGGGCGGATGGCAATTTTCAACCAAACGCCCTATAATAGCTTTACTACGCGGAAATATCCTGTGGCCCGGCGTTGAGAAATACCTTACTTCGTCATTCTCGTCAACAAATGTCATATCAACAGGCAAGTGGTTAAGCATCATTATTGCTTGTTCGAGTTTTAAAAGTCCCGTACCCATATCCAGAATAGCATCGGGGTTTGAGATAATTTCCCCGGGACTTTCGTTTTCGTGTTTTTCTTTTTCTTTGGCTATAGTCCTCATTTCGGGAGGATCGATAAAAGCAAACCCCTCTTTCATCGCTTGCTCCATCATTTCGTCCCAAACTTCTTCGGGTATCAAATCGAAAATAACGGGAAATAGAATGTATTCCTCACGGAATTTTATTGCGTACATCGTAAAAAACAAATCGCCGAGTAATCTGTTCAACTTTTTCAGATCTGTGTTTCCTTTTTCAATAATTTCAACGGTTTCTTTGATGTACTTGCGTATATCATCATGATACGACCACATCAATGGAAGACAACCGTACTCTTTCAAATATTTTTCCACATAAGGGAAAAGGATATTTTCTTTTTTCACATAATGAACCTCAAACCGTGTCAGCTCATAAACCCTGTCACTTATTTCATCTAAAATTTCTTCGAGTTTCTCACTGTCAATATCTTTAGAGTTAAAAGCTTTTATCAGCGGCTTCATCTCCATGAGGCGGTTGTTTAATTCGTTGTTTTCTTTTACAAACGAATCAAGGAAAGGTATCAAGCTGTAATCGGGAATTTCGCGGGATATCAATCCTTTGTAAAGCATATTCAAAGCTTTGTTAATCCCCGTTTTAACATCTTCTATATCAATACCTTTTTTCATCAACTTGTCAACCATTACAACAACGTCGTAAGGAGTAACATTGTCAATGGCTTCGGCATATTTTTTTATCAGCTCACTGCCTTTTTCCTTGTTAATCAACCCTTCCACAAATGCCAAAAGGTCGTTGATTCTTCTCTCCGTATTATTTATAAATTCCGACATAAATTTTGATTATTACAACCGTGTAAAATTATATGATTTTTCAACGCGAAACTAAAATGAAAAACGTTCTGCCCTTTATTCTTATTTTTATTTACTTTTGCACCTCATTTTAAACGACATAAACAATAAACCGATGGGTAAAAAATATAATGAATACAAACAATTGGATTTGCCGAAATTAGCCGAAGAAGTAAGGGCTTTTTGGGAAAAAGAGGATGTTTTCAAAAGAAGTTTGGACAAAAGAAAGGACGGAGAACATTTTGTATTTTACGAAGGACCGCCCTCGGCTAACGGAACACCCGGAATTCACCATGTTATGGCTCGTACCATAAAAGACCTTTTCTGCCGTTACCAAACACAAAAAGGTAAATACGTGGAAAGAAAAGCGGGGTGGGACACTCACGGGCTTCCCGTAGAAATAGGTGTTGAAAAAACCCTCGGCATTACCAAAGAAGACATCGGTAAAAAAATAAGTGTTGAGGAATACAACAAAGCTTGTCGTAAAGAAGTATTGAAATACAAAGACATGTGGGACGATCTTACCCGCCGCATAGGTTATTGGGTTGATCTTGAACATCCTTACATAACTTTCGACAACAAATACATCGAAACCGTTTGGTACTTACTGAAAAAACTTTATGAAAAAGGCCTTCTTTATAAAGGTTACACCATACAACCTTATTCGCCGGCTGCAGGAACAGGTCTTTCAACACACGAGTTGAACCAGCCGGGTTGCTACCGCGATGTTAAAGATAACACCGTTGTTGCACAATTTAAGGTTATAAAAGATGAAAAATCCGAATTTCTTTTCGGAGACGATAACTATCCTGTATATATTCTAGCATGGACAACAACCCCTTGGACTCTTCCGTCAAACACCGCTTTGGCTGTGGGCGAAAATATTGATTACGTTTTGGTGAAAACCTTTAACCCTTACACCGGAAGTCCTCAAAAAGTAGTTCTTGCAAAAAACCGTCTGAACGCATATTTCAACCCCAAAAATAAAGACCTGAAACTCGAAGATTATAAAAAAGGAGACAAAAACCTGCCTTTTGAGATTTTGGCCGAATTCAAAGGAAAAGACCTTGTGGGAATACGTTACGAACAACTCTTCCAGTGGGTAAAACCTCAAGGTAAAGCTTTCGAAATAATTCCCGGTGATTTTGTTACAACCGAAGACGGTACCGGAATCGTTCATATAGCTCCTACTTTCGGTGCTGATGACGACCGTGTTGCCAAAGCCAACGGAATAGCACCTTTGACTTTAATAGATAAAAACGGTGACATACGTCCGATGGTGGACCTTAAAGGACGCTTTTATCTTATAGAAGAACTCGATGAAGACTTTGTTAAAGAATATGTAAACGAAGAGGTTTACAGAACATGGGAGGGACGTTACGTTAAAAACGCGTACATCGGTCTTACCGATAAAGATCCTTCTTTGGATGTTGACCTTGCCGTTGAATTAAAGCAAAACAACAAAGCTTTTAAAATAGAAAAACACGTTCACAGCTATCCGCATTGCTGGCGTACCGACAAACCTGTTCTTTACTATCCTCTCGACAGTTGGTTTATTAAAACAACCGCCTTGAAAGACAGGATGATAGAACTTAACAAAACTATCAATTGGAAACCTAAAGCCACCGGTGAAGGGCGTTTCGGTAACTGGCTCGAAAATCTTGTGGACTGGAATTTATCACGTTCACGATTCTGGGGAATACCCTTGCCGGTATGGACTACCGAAGACAAAACCGAACAAAAGGCAATCGGCTCAGCTGCCGAGCTTAAAGAGGAGATAGAAAAAGCTATTAAAGCGGGATTTATGAAAGAAAATCCTCTTGAAGATTTTGTTCCGGGTGATATGAGTGAAGAAAACTATAAAACATTCGATTTCCACCGTCCTTACGTTGATAATATCATATTGGTTTCCGACAGCGGTAAGAAAATGTACCGCGAAACATCTTTGATTGATGTTTGGTTTGATTCCGGTTCCATGCCTTACGCACAATTTCACTATCCTTTTGAAAACAAGGATAAACTTAAAGATTATTTTCCCGCCGATTTTATTGCCGAAGGTGTTGACCAAACACGCGGCTGGTTTTTCACGCTTCACGCCATTGCAACGATGCTGTTCGACTCGGTAGCTTATAAAACAGTTGTTTCAAACGGGCTTGTATTAGACAAAAACGGCAACAAAATGTCGAAACGTTTGGGCAATGCCGTTGACCCGTTTTCAACAATAGAAAAATACGGTGCCGATGCAACACGCTGGTACATGATAACCAATTCCCAACCTTGGGACAATCTGAAATTCGACCTTGCCGGTGTTGATGAAGTAAGGAGAAAATTCTTCGGAACGCTTTACAATACCTATGCGTTTTTTGCACTTTATGCCAACATTGACGGGTTTACATATAGCGAAGAAGAGATACCTTATGAAGAAAGAAGTGAACTTGACAGGTGGATTTTGTCGGAACTCAACACTTTAATAAAAGAGGTTGACAAGGCATACTCAGATTATGAACCTACAAAAGCGGGCAGGGCAATACAGTATTTTGTTACCGAGCATCTCAGTAACTGGTATGTACGTTTGTCGAGAAGAATATTCTGGAAAGGTGAATATACCCGTGAAAAAATTGCGGCTTATCAAACCATATACAGAAATCTCGAAGTTCTGTCGCAATTAATGGCTCCCATAGCTCCGTTTTTTGCAGACAGACTTTTTACCGACCTTAACAGTGTAACGGGTAGATTTGACGATATATCGGTTCACCTTACCGACTTCCCGGTATCCGACGAATCGTTTATCGACAAAGACCTCGAAGAACGTATGCAGCTGGCACAAGCCATATCTTCGATGGTTCTTTCGTTGAGGAAGAAAAGTAATAACCGTGTTCGTCAGCCTCTTAACAAAATAATGATTCCCGTTCTTGACGAAAAATTCAAACGTCAGTTAAAAGACGTTGAAAAGTTGATACTTTCGGAAGTTAACGTTAAAGAGATAGAATATATTACCGATGACTCGGGAATACTTGTTAAAAAGATAAAACCGAACTTCAAATCGTTAGGTCCGCGTTACGGTAAGCTGATGAAACAAATTTCGGCAGCTATAAACTCTTTTAGCCAGGATGACATCAATAAACTGGAAAAAGAAAAAGAATACAAGCTGGTTATTGACGGTCAGGAAGTTTTATTGACACCCGAAGATGTTGAAATATCAACTCAGGATATTCCGGGATGGATTGTAACAAATCAAGGCAACTTAACGGTAGCTTTGGATATTACCGTTACACCGGAACTCAAAAATGAAGGTCTTGCCCGCGAGTTGGTTAACCGTATCCAAAATTTAAGAAAGGATATGGGACTTGAAGTTACCGACAGGATTAAAATAACCATTGAAAAAGCTCCCGAAACTTATGAAGCGTTTGACGGTTTTAAAGATTACATAGGATCGGAAACATTGGGAGAGATTGTTTTTACTGATAAACTTGAAGGCGACGACGTAAAAGAATTGGAGCTTATTGAAGGAATAACCGTAAGGTTAAAGATTGAAAAATTGTAACAATACATAAACTTTTTTCTGCATTAACGTACTTTGTGTAAAAAAAGAAAGCGGAAAAATTGAAACTATTTTACAAAATACTTACTTTTATGAACTGAATAAAGGGAGAAATAAAAAATTGAAGTCCATGGGAAAGAAAGAAACTATTGTAACAAGATATTCAGATGAAGAGCTGGAAGAATTCAGACAAATCATTCTGAAAAAGTTGGAAAAAGCGAGAGAAGACCTCAAACTTTTAACCGAAGCATATACTAACGCAAGCGGTAATGACACTACCGACACATCACCCACTTTTAAAGTTTTGGAAGAGGGACAACAGGTTTTGTCCAAAGAAGAAAACCGTCAACTTGCGGCACGCCAGGAACGCTTTATTAACAACCTGGAAGCAGCATTGGTGCGTATCGAAAACAAAACATACGGTATTTGCCGCGTCACCGGTAAACTCATTAGTAAAGAAAGACTTAGAGCGGTACCTCACGCAACGCTTTCCATAGAAGCCAAATTAAATCAGAGAAATATAAGATAGGTTAAAAGTTAAACACCGTAACTTTTGAGAAAAGTCTTTTTAATAACCTTGATAATCCTGATTATTGATCAGGCGTTTAAAATTTGGGTTAAACTACATTTTACACTTGGCGAAGAAGTCAACGTCATAGGTAATTGGTTTAAACTCTATTTTACCGAAAATAACGGAATGGCTTTCGGTATGGAGTTCGGCGGAAGTACCGGAAAACTTTTGTTAAGTGTTTTCAGGTTATTGGCAATCACGGGTATAATTATTTACCTTATTAAACTCACAAGCAAAGCAAAAAACAAAACCGGACTGATAATAAGTACATCCTTGATTCTTGCCGGTGCCATCGGCAATGTTATTGACAGTGCTTTTTACGGACTTCTTTTTACAAAAAGCTCTTATCATCAGGTAGCTCAATGGGCAACGGGTGACTTACAAGGATACGCATCGTTTTTACACGGCAAGGTGGTTGATATGCTCTATTTCCCTATAATAGACATTTCACGTAGCGAAGCACCTTCATGGATTCCCGATTTTCTTTTCGGTCCTGACAACAGGTTGATATTCTTCCGCCCTATATTTAACATTGCCGATGCTTCAATAACAATAGGTGTGTTTTGGCTTTTACTTTTTGAAAGAAAAAATCTACACTTTGAAAAAGATACTAAGAAAAATCAAGAAGATAATGAACCGGAACCGGGTGAAAATATTATCTCCGAAAATTCGGGACAATAATTTCAAGAAATAAGATAGTCTTTAAAAAGAAATTATTATTTTTGCAGCCCGTTCATTAAACGTATTGCCCGAGTGGCGGAATTGGTAGACGCGCTGGTCTCAAAAACCAGTGAGGTAACACTCGTGCCGGTTCGATCCCGGCCTCGGGTACTTGTAAACCTCCTTGCTTTTGCTTGGAGGTTTTTTTATTGTCAAAGTACTATTTTACAAACTTCACTTATTTTTGTCAGGTTAATTTGATGTTATGGCAAGAAAAAAAAGACCGTTACCTTTTATAGAAGATTTGGAAATTATAGACGCAGGTTCCGAAGGTAAAGCCGTTGGCAGGTATAATGAAAGGGTTGTGTTTGTCCCTTTTGCTGCACCCGGTGACGTTGTTGACGTTCAGGTGGTAAAAAAGAAAAAAAACTTCTTTGAAGGGAAAATAAAAAACATAAAAAAATATTCGCAGTACCGTACGGAACCTAAATGCAGCCATTTCGGACTGTGCGGCGGTTGTAAATGGCAACATCTCGACTACGAAGCTCAAAAATTCTTTAAACAAAAACAAGTTAAAGATGCTTTGGACAGGATTGCCAAAATACCATATCCTGAAATTTTACCGATAATAGGTGCCGAAAATCCTTACTATTACAGAAACAAACTTGAATTTACATTTTCAGACAGACGTTGGCTTACCGACCTAGACATTTCAAAGGAAAACGGAGGGCCTGAAAACACCAACGGTTTGGGATTTCACCTGCCGGGAATGTTTGATAAGATTCTTGATATTGAACATTGTTATCTGCAGCCCGACCCTAGTAACGACATTCGGCTTGCCATTAAAAATTATGCACTCGAACACGGCATATCTTTTCATAATGCCCGTACTCATGAGGGTTTGTTACGTAATTTGATAATACGAAACGCTGTTACCGGTGATTTGATGGTTATTGTGGTATTTAACGGTAATGAAGAAAAAATCATCAATGATATAATGGGGTTTTTAGGTGATAAGTTTCCTCAAATTACCAGTTTGATGTACGTCATAAACGACAAGTTGAATGACTCCATAGCCGACCGCGAAGTTATTCTATATAAAGGCAAACCCTTCATCATGGAAACGATGAAATCACCTGTTGAGGGGAAACCGGATCTTAAATTTAAAGTAGGACCTTTGTCGTTTTATCAGACAAACCCCGAACAAGCTTGGAAACTTTATAAAACGGCTTTTGACTTTGCGGAATTTAAAGGTGATGAACTTGTATATGACTTATACACCGGTACCGGAACTATAGCATCGTTTGTTGCCGGAGCCGTTAAAAAAGTCGTAGGCGTTGAGTACGTTGAGCAAGCCGTTAATGATGCCAAAGAAAACGCTGAGCTTAACAATATTGACAATATTGAATTCTATTGGGGTGATATGGCAAAGGTGCTTGACAAAGGTTTTATTGAAAAACACGGACGCCCCGATGTTTTATTGACCGACCCGCCCCGTGCAGGTATGCATGAAAAGGTTGTCCGCGAAATTCTCTACATGGAACCTGAAAAAATAGTTTATGTGAGCTGTAACCCCGCCACACAGGCAAGAGATGTTGCTCTTTTACACGAAAAATATGATATTGTTAAAGTCCAACCCGTTGACATGTTTCCTCAAACCCACCATGTGGAAAATGTTATTTTATTGATAAAGCGATAGAATTATGGAAAACAAAAAAGACTTTTTAATATATATCATTATCTTTTTGTTTTCCTTTTCCTATGCTGTAGTTCGATACGATGTTTTTGCCGGTGTGCCATGGTCACAACTACCTTTTTTCATAATGAACAAGGTTATGGCGTTTAGCGGAACAATTCTTTTGATAATTACGTTTACTATTTCACCGTTAAAAAATTTAGGTGTTAACATACCTTCAAGTTGGCTAACAGCAAGAAAAGGAATGGGTATAACGGGATTCGCAAGCATTTTTGTGCATGTTTTGATAAACCTTTTAATTTTTTCACCGGCTTATTACGGTAAATTTTTTGATGCAAATAACTTACTGACATTAAATGCCGGTTTAAGCATGCTTTCAGGTGTATTGGCGTTTGTTATCCTTTGGCTCTATAATATCAGCTTTTTTAAACCTGACAAAAACATCGGTTTAAACAAGGTTTTAAAATCAAAGGGCTTTCTTCTTGTATTTTTACCTTTGGCAGCCTTTCATATGTTTTTTATGGGTTATGAGGGATGGCTTACACCTTCAAAATGGCAAGGAGGCATTCCGCCGATAAGTCTTGTTACATTTTCTTTATTTTTTACCGGATACATTTTAAATATAGTAGGAAGAAAATGAAGAATACCGAATTCCCGATAACGTTTTAAGATTTATGAAGTTAAGGGTGTGTGATGATGTGACAGTTTTCCCATCCTACAATTACGTCATTTACCGATTATTGAAAGTTTTTTCTTTGTTCTCACTTTGTCAGCAATTATATTTTTTCCCATTGAACACTGAAACGTTCGGCTCTGTTCTTGCATTTATCCGATATAAGTTTTAGCTCCAATTTATATTTGCCAATAGGTTTCCACTTATATTTTCCTTTGATTCCTTTGCAAGTCCCGGAACCGTTTTTATAAATGATAACAACTTCCTTATCCAAAAATGTCAATTCACCCTGAATTACATTTCCGGCGTCAACAGATGGTTTTTCAAGCTTAAAAGAAGTTCCCGTAACTGTGAGAATGGATCCGTCGTAAGAACTGTACCATGTACCCTCGAGAGGTGTAACTATGTTAACATTTCTTTTTATACCGTTTGTAACCTGCTCGGATCTTTTTGTGTAAACTTTTTCACCTGTTGATGCGTCATCAATAAAAATAAAACTTAATGCATACGAAAGAATCACTAACAAAGCGATAATAACTATTAAAATAGCTACATTGGTTAATTTCAAATAACCTTTTTGTGTATTTTTTTTCTTTTTCGCCATTTTTATTTTTTTGCTAATTTAATCAATAATATTAACATATTTTAACGTTTTCAAAAAACGTTTGATTCTCAGTGGTAATAAACGGATAATTACATTTTATTATTGTTAAATTTGTTGCATGAATATTATAACGGGTGGAACGGGTTTTTTAGGCGCTCATGTTGCTTATCATCTTATTTCAAAGGGGGAAGAAGTTAAAATTTTAAAGAGAAAAGGTTCTTCTGATTATTTGATTCGGAAAATTTTTAAATGGTATAGTAACAATCCTGAAGATTTATTTAAAAAAATTAAATGGGAAAATGCCGATATCCTGGATATCTTTTCACTTGAGGATTCCATAGATGATTTTGATAAAGTTTATCATACAGCGGCAACGGTTTCGTTTGATAAAAAAGACCGTGATAAAATTTTACACAACAATATAAACGGTACAAGAAATCTTGTAAATGTACTTTTGGATAAAAAAGATGTTAAACTTTGTCATGTCAGTTCGATAGGAGCTTTGGGCAGAACGTCAAATCCCGGTAAACTTATTACTGAAAAAACACATTTTACAAGTTCAACAAATCCGTCAATATATTCTATCAGCAAATTTGAATCCGAACGGGAAGTATGGCGGGGAATGGAAGAAGGATTGCAAGCCTTTATAGTTAAGCCTTCAATTATTTTAGGTCCCGGAGATTGGGAAAAAGGGAGTGTGAAACTCATAAAAACGGTTTTTAAAGGTTTAAAATTTTATATAAGAGGTGTCAACGGTTTTGTCGATGTTAATGATGTAGCCGAGATTATGATAAAACTCATGGAAAGTGATGTCTCCGGAGAACAATTTATTATAAGTTCCGGAAATGTTAGTTATAAACAACTTTTTGATTGGATGGCAGAAGCTTTAAATGTTAAACCGCCAAAATATAAAGCCGGGAAGATTCTGTCGGAAGTAGGTTGGAGAGCTTCTGCCGTTAAAGGTAAATTGACCGGTAAACAGCCTGTCATAACCCGTGAAACAGCAACAACAGCCAATAGAATTTATAAATATGATAACTCCAAACTTTTTAAATATATCGATTACGATTATACCCCCGTTAAAGAAACTGTAACAAGAACAGCTAAAATATTTTTGGAGGACTTGGATTAACGGTGTCATTCATAAAAATTTCATTTTGATTGAACCGTTGTTTTTGATATTTATGCTATGGATATAAACAGTAAAATAAAAAGTCTGCTAAGAAAATACGGTAAAAAGTATGTGGATTATAAAATGGGTGTGGCGGGGGCTGTTGTTATGGCGTCGGTAGTGTTTACAATAAATTACATTGGCACTGATAATATTTTGGGAGCTTTTACCGCTTCTTTAAAACAAGGTGTATATACATTCTTTTTCGGTGGAATAATTACCAAGATGGCCGAGAGGCTTGCAACCGAGATTAAAAGAAAAGGTACGGCTCTATTATTGGCATGTTTATTACCGTCATTTTTGTCAATTGTGTTAACTTTCGGTTTACATAATTTAAAAGGAACACCCAAACCTTTGCAATCTACAATACCTACTGTAATACTTGTTATTCCTTCTACATTTGTTTGGGGGTATATAAACAGGAGAAAAATGGAAAAAGCCAATGTTTCTGCTAAAAATGAAAAAAGAAGTTCAAATCAACGAACTTCTTTTTTGTGATGTGGAGCATATCGGAGTCGAACCGATGACCTCTACGCTGCCAGCGTAGCGCTCTAGCCAGCTGAGCTAATGCCCCTTTGAGGGCGCAAATTTATAAAAAAATATGAGTTTATAAAATTAAATTATGAAAAGACTTTTTATAGCAATAAAAATAAATCCCGAAGAAAAATTGCTGAATGAATATGCCAAGATAAAAGCTTTGCTTAGTCATTCCGGTATAAAGTGGGTTGATCCTGCTCTTTTTCATTTTACAATAAAATTTTTGGGGGACACAAATGAAGAAAAAACAGATGTTTTAAAAAATATAATGTTAAACATTGCCGGCAACTATGAACCTTTTGATATCCAATTAAAGGGTCTGGGTGTATTCGGAAGCAGATACAACCCCAGGGTGATATGGATAGGACTGCATAATACCGGTATTTTAAAAAAAATGACACTTGACTTTATTGAAGAATTAGATAAATTTGGGTTTAAAAAAGACAGACAAAATATTGTTCCTCATTTAACAATAGGCAGAATAAAATATATTCGGGATAAATACGTTTTAAAAAATATTGTTGAACGGTATAGCGAAACGCTATTTCAAACAACAAATATTGAAAACGTGATATTATATGAAAGCATTTTGAAAAAAAGCGGACCCGCTTACAACGAATTATTTAAAGTGAAGTTGAATTGAATTTAAAAAAGTTATTATTTCGGATATTCAAAAAGTAATACATTAATTAATTATTTTTGGTGCCTTGTAATATGGTAAAATTTTTGAAATATTTTAAAAAGAGTTTTGTTGTTGCTTTTATTTTTGTAATTAGCGCATTTGGAGCCTTTTCACAGCAAATGCCTATATTTACGCAACATACATACTCTTTAATGTATTCCAATCCGGGTTATGCCGGTATGGGAGACGCGATTTGTGTTGACGGGTTGATGAGGCAACAGTGGGCGGGTTTTGAAGATGATGAGGGTAATAAGGTGGCACCTAATACATATTTAATATCAATAAACTCTCCCGTAAAATTTCTCCATGGAGGTTTGGGAGGTTCTATTATCCAAGATAAACTGGGTTTTGAAAGTAATATAGCGTTAAACTTATCTTATTCATTTCAGATACCTCTTTCTTTTGCCGATTTGGGAATGGGTGTAGGAGCAAATCTTTTAAATAAAACAATTGATTTCGGTAAACTTAAACCTTCGCAAGGAGGAGATCCTTTGTTAACGGGAATTAATACCGGGGTTATGATGTTTGATGCCGATGTGGGTTTCTTTTTAAAAAATCCCGATTATTATGCGGGTTTTTCCGTTAAAAATTTATTGGAACTTAAAGGAAAAGATTTGAGTACAAACTCAAATACGGTTATACGGTTTCAAACCGACAGGACATTTTATTTAACCGGAGCTTATTACATAAAAACAATACCCGATTTTTTAATCTCCCCTAGTTTTATGATTATGTCTGATTTGGCACAAACACAGTTGATGATTGCGGGTAATTTTTCTTATAAAAATAAATTTTTCGGAGGAATAAGTTACAGACTGTTTGAATCTATCGGTATAATTGCAGGTGTTAGAATTAAAGATTTTAAACTCACATATTCATATGATGTGGTAACCATTAGATACGGTATGCCGGGTTCACACGAAATAGGATTAAGGTATTGCTTTAAAATAAAAGGCGATAATTCAAAAACAAGTTATAAAAATACCAGATTTTTATAAGTTTTTTATATTTGTAAAATATTTTGGTGATAAGTTAGTTGTATTAAAAGAAAAGTAAAAAAGGATTTGAGTGATATTTAACAAGTTAAGTATGAAAAAACTGATATTTTATTCATTAATGGTAATATTGTTTGCCGGGTGTAAAAGTTCCGGAGAGGGTGAACTAATAGGTGCACGAAGAGATTCTAAGGCATTTTACCAACCTACCCCTTACGGGATGGTATTTATTCCGCAAGGTAGTTTTACAATGGGTTCCGGTGATGAAGATGTTGCCAGAACCAGATTGTATCAACCCAAGAATGTTTCGGTTTCTGCATTTTACATGGATCAAACTGAGATTACTAATAATGAATACAGGCAGTTTGTAAATTGGGTAAGGGATTCCATCGCAAGATATCTACTTGGTCAGGTAAAACCTGAAGATTACCTTATAGAAGAAGATCCTGTTACAGGGGAAGTTTACGATCCTCCTTTCTTAAATTGGAAAACGCCAATTAATTGGAATAGTGAAGATCAGGATGTAAGAGATGCTTTAGCTGAAATGTATATACCTGAAAAGGAAAGATATTTTCGAAAAAAAGAAATAGATGCCAGAAAATTGATGTACACATATTCGTGGATAGACTTTCATGAAGCTGCCAAAAAAGATATGTCTCAAAAAGGAGATTATATAAATGCCAGCTTCTCAAACAGACCGCAAGGTATGAAAGACAGATCCGTTTATGTATATAACGAAACAATTAATGTTTATCCTGATACTTTATGCTGGATAGCAGACTTTTCATATTCATTTAATGATCCTTTGACGGAAAAATATTTTTGGCATCCCGCTTATGACAATTATCCCGTTGTGGGAATAAATTGGCGTCAAGCACGTGCATTTTGTGTTTGGAGAACAAATTATTACAATACAAAAAGAGGAAAAGGCGGAAACACTATACTTTCAGAATTCCGTTTACCTACCGAAGCTGAATGGGAGTGGGCTGCACGCGGCGGGCATCAGCTTACTACTTATCCTTGGGGTGGACCTTATACGGTTAATGATAAAGGCTGCTTCTTGGCTAACTTTAAACCGCGTAGAGGTGATTATGTAGCAGACGGAGGTTTGAGAACTATGGTTGTAGGTCATTATCCTTCAAACGACTTTGATTTATATGATATGGCTGGCAATGTTTCCGAATGGACACTTTCCGCCTATGATCCCGTGTCATATAATTTTACTTGGGATATGAATCCCAATTATACTTATAATGCCAAGGAAGACGATCCGCCGGTATTAAAAAGAAAAGTTATAAGAGGAGGTTCGTGGAAAGATATTAAATATTATCTTCAGGTATTTGTAAGGGATTACGAATATCAGGATACAGCCAAATCTTATATCGGATTCAGATGTATTCAACCTTATGCAGGAAGTGGAGACGGTAATACAAAATCCAGTGGTTCCAGAGTATATTAGATTTTAAATTTTAAAAAGCAATTTAATAACAATCAATAAAAAGTTAAAATTATGGGTTTAGCTCAATTTACACAATCGAGAAAGTATAAACATTTCATGGCAAAAGTCTATGGAATCGGGGCATCAATTGTATTGATAGGTGCTTTATTTAAAATAGTTCACTGGCCCGGTGCTAACATTATGCTTACTGTCGGACTTATGACAGAAGCTATAATATTCTTCTTTTCAGCTTTTGAACCACCTCATGTGGAACCGGATTGGAGTTTGGTTTACCCCGAATTGGCAGGAATGTATCATGACGATGTTGACGATTCTGTAATTGAAAAAAGGAAATCTCCAACAGAAAAACTGGATGAAATGTTGGAGGAAAATAATGTAACTGCACAAGCTATTCAAAAACTTGGTGAGGGATTGAACAAGCTTAGTACCGTTGCAGCTCAATTAAGTGAAGTTACTGATGCCACGGTTGCTACAAAAGAGTTTGCCGATAATATGAAACAAGCTTCGGAAACCGCTAAAAAATTAACCGAGGTTATGAGCGAAGATTTGGATTCTGCATCCGAGTATTCCGAAAGTCTTAAAAAAGTTGCCGGAAACGCTACCGCTCTTCTTGAAACTTTCGATGACACTACGGAAACAACTAAAGAATTCTCTGCACAAGTTAAGGAATTGAATGAAAAAATCAGTTCGCTTAATAAAGTGTATGGCAATATGTTGTCAGCAATGAGAGTTAACGGTTAAGAATTATTGATTTATTAATTAAAAAAATTTAAAAAATGGCCGGATATAAAGAAACTCCCAGGCAGAAGATGATAGCCTTAATGTATCTGGTTCTTACTGCTTTGCTGGCTTTAAATGTGTCTAAAGACGTGCTTAATGCATTTGTTGTTGTTAATGAAAGTCTGGACGATACAAATACAGGGCTTGATAGCAAGATAGATTATTTTTACAGGAAATTTGATCAACAGTATAAACTTAATCCAGCAAAAGTAGGTCCTAAATGGAAAGAATCGAAAGAGGTACAGAATCGAACGGATAATCTCTTAAAATATTTGAATGATTTAAAGTTTAAACTTGTTATGGTATCCGAGATGAAAGACTCGGCTAAAGTGAGAGAACTTTATTACAAAGATACAGTCTTAAACGGAAAACACGTTCAATATCTTATGCTGGATAAAGTACCGACAAGAGATAAATATGATAATACCACCAATTATTTGATCAATAATCGTGAGGCTTACCGTCTTGCAGATAGTCTTAAAAGTTACCGAAAGTTCATTTTAGCCAAAATGCATGAACCTGAAGACTCAAAAACGATCGGTCTTATCATAAAAGAAGGTAAAGCTTACCATGATGCCACCGGTACACCAGAAGATTGGGAATACCACTACTTTAACCATACAATACTTGCTGCGGATATAGCATTAATAAATAACTTTGTTAATGAAGTTCAATCCGCCGAATTTGACGCGATTAATTATTTGTATTCTTCAATAACCGCTTCCGACTATAAATTCGATAATGTTGTAGCAAAGGTAATTCCTAAAAGAACCTATGTTCTTAAAGGAAGAAAATATGAAGCGGAAGTTTTGGTAGCTGCTTATGATACTAAGACTAAACCGGATGTTTATGTTATGCCCGGTGTTGACACTTGGAAACCCGAATATTTAAAAAAGGCACAAAAAGTAACCGGAGAAAGCGGAATAGTAAAACTCGAATTTCCTGCAACAAAAGAAGGTGTTCATAAATACGCGGGTGTAATAGAACTTTTAGACCCGAAAACAAATAAAAAGGTTCAGTATCCGTTTTCCGGTAAATATATGGTTGCTCCACCTGCTCTTATTGTGTCACCTTTAAAGATGAATGTTTTCTATATTGGTGTTAAGAACCCAGTTGCAATATCTGTACCTGGAATTCCAACTGAAAAAATCAAACCTTCTATTAGTAAGGGTAAACTTTATAGAGACCCCGAAAATAAAAGTCAATGGATTGTTGAGGTTCCCAAAGGAGTTAAGAAAACATATATATCGGCTATTACCGAATTGGACGGTAAACCTTATGATTTGGGTAAATCCGAATTTCGTGTGAAAAGGGTACCTGACCCGATTGCCACTATTGCCGGAATTACGGGCGGACAAGTCGGTAAAAACCAATTACTTGCGGCGGGTGCTATAATTCCCGAACTAAAAGGGTTTGAATTTGACCTCTATTTTAAGATTATATCATTTTCAATGTCAACAATTATAAACGGCGACTTTGTTACACTTAAAACAAAAGGAAATAGATTCTCGAGGGATATGAGGAGAAGGATAAAAGGCGCTACCAGGAAACAAAAGTTCTTATTTGAAAGAATTCTTGCAGTTGGACCTGATGGCTCAAAACGTACATTGAACCCTGTAAATATTGAGATCAAATAATTTAGAAATTTAGATATTATGAATAAATATTTTTTTGTCATATCTTTTGTTTTGGTCAGTTTAGTCGGTAGGGGAGCTTATGCTCAAGAAGTTAACGAGAATAAAATTGACGACTTTTACGGGCAAGACCAACCGAAAGTAAAACCGGCACCATTACCTGAAATTCGTAAAGCCGACATTATGTGGTCTAAAAGAATTTGGAGGGAAATTGATTTTAAACAAAAGATCAATCAAAAGTTTTTTTATCCTATTCACCCCAGATCGGATGCAAAATCTTTTATAACAACTATTTTGGATGCTGTTAAAGAAGGTGAGCTTACAGCTTACGATATTAACAATACGGACGAGTTGATAGCTCCTCTTAGCTATAACGAGATAATAGGGAGGGAAGAAGATACCAGTTATGTTACGATGAGAAGAACATATCCGCCTTATGAGGAATACGATACTGTTATCATATCGGAATTCGATCCTACGCGTATAATGCGGTTGAGAATAAAGGAAGATTGGTACTTTGACAAGAAAAGATCCCAGATGTTAGTTAGAATAGAGGCTATGTGTCCTGTCATCATCAAAGAGATAGAGGGTGAGGAAGTTACAAAACCTTTGTTTTGGTTTTCATATGATGAGGCAAGGCCGATTCTTGCAAATACTTATGTTTTTAATCCTGACAATTCCGCTCAAAGGTTATCGTATGATGATGTTTTTATAAAACGGCTTTTTGATTCTTATATTTATAAGGAACAAAATACATTTGATAGAAGGATATCACAATATGCACTTGGCGTTGATGCTTTGCTGGAAGGACAACGTATTGAAAACAGCTTGATTGATTTTGAACAGTTTCTTTGGGCATATTAAATTGTTAAGTGAATTTTATTTTAAAACTCCCGGTTTATCCGGGAGTTTTTTTTTGCGTTAATGTTTGATAACTTTATATTTTTGTTTTTGATGAATAATATCCTCGAAACAAATATCAGTTATTTGAAAGGTGTGGGGCCCAAAAGGGCTGAACTGTTAACAAAGGATTTGGGAATCGAAACTTTTGAAGATCTTTTAAATTATTTTCCTTTCAGATATGTTGACAAAAGCCGCTTTTATAAAGTAAAAGACGTTGTTACCGATTCTGTTTATTACCAGATCAAAGGGAAAGTTTCAAATTTATCATCAGTCGGAGATAAAAGGACAAAATATATTACGGCTACTTTTTCGGACGAAACGGGTAGTATCGGTTTGGTTTGGTTTAAAGGATTACAATGGATTAAGAAAAAACTCGATTCCGATAAGGAGTATATACTTTTTGGAAAACCCGGAGTTTTTAAAAATAAATTCAATTTTGTTCATCCCGATTTGGAGGTTGTTTCGGAAAATGAAACACAAAAAATTATCGGTAACAGGTTGGAAGGTATATATTCTACCACCGAAAAACTGAAAAATGTAGGACTCGGCTCCAAAGGAATATCCAAAATCGTTAAAACACTTCTGGAAAAAATTTCGGAATCCATTGAAGAGACTTTACCCGAATATTTAATAAAGAAATATAATTTGCTATCACGCAAAGAAGCTCTTATAAATATCCACTTTCCTGAAAATCCCGACATTTTAAAACGTGCCGAATTACGTCTAAAGTTTGAAGAGCTTTTATTTGTTCAACTTCAAATACTTCAATTAAAAATCACGGTTCAGGATAAAATTAAAGGACATGTCCTTGAAAAAGTTGGCGATGTCTTTAATGAATTTTATTATAACCATCTTCCTTTTGAATTGACCGGTGCACAAAAACGTGTAATAAAGGAGATACGCAAAGACATGAAGTCCGGAAAACAGATGAACAGGCTTTTACAAGGGGATGTGGGTTCGGGTAAAACGTTAGTGGCACTGATGTCAATGCTTATAGCCATTGATAACGGTTATCAATCCGCATTAATGGCTCCTACCGAAATTCTCGCAACGCAACATTTTCATTCCATAGTAAATTTATTAAAGGATATGGATGTGGAAGTAGGTCTCCTTACGGGTTCTACAAAAGTTTCTCAAAGGAAGGTTATCCACGAGCGGTTGCAAAACGGGAAAATGAACATTATAATAGGTACACATGCGTTGATAGAAGATGTTGTAAAGTTTAATAATCTGGGTTTAGTGGTAATAGATGAGCAGCATAGATTTGGTGTGGCTCAGCGTGCCAAATTATGGAAAAAAGGTTCCATTCCTCCACATGTTTTGGTGATGACCGCAACACCGATTCCCAGAACTCTTGCAATGACACTGTACGGTAACCTTGATGTTTCGATTATTGACGAATTGCCACCCGGAAGGAAACCCGTTAAAACTTTGCATTTTTATCAAAATAAGTATTTGGCTGTTATCGGTTTTTTAAGAAAGCAAATAAAAGAAGGAAGACAGGTATATATTGTTTATCCTCTGATAAGTGAATCGGAAACCTTGGATTTGAAAAATCTTATGGATGGATTTGAAGAACTCCAAAGGCATTTTCCTTTACCGGAATACCAGGTTAGCGTTTTACACGGCAGAATGAAACCCGAGGATAAGGAATATGAAATGAAAAGATTTGTAGAGGGTAAAACGGATATTATGGTTTCCACAACTGTCATTGAAGTAGGGGTGGATGTTCCCAATGCAACGGTTATGGTTATAGAAAATGCCGAAAGGTTCGGACTTTCGCAACTCCATCAACTGAGGGGTAGAGTGGGAAGAGGTTCCGGTCAATCATATTGTATTTTAATGTCGGGAAACAAACTCTCCAATGAAGGAAGAAAACGGCTTGAAATAATGGTAAGTACCAGCGACGGATTCAAAATTGCCGAAGAAGATTTGAAATTGCGGGGTCCCGGTGAAATTCAAGGAACCAAACAATCGGGTATTATGAATTTTAAAATTGCCAACCTTGCAAAAGACGGAGAACTTGTGTCGCGAACAAGAGTTATAGCACAAAATATTTTGGAGAAAGATCCTACACTTTCCATGCCGGTTAATATCCGTTTAAAAAAGCAACTGAACAAGCTTTTAAAAGATAAAACCAACTGGGGCAGGATATCCTGACAAACCCGGTTGGTTTCAAATTATGATAAAATCTTTCTTAAACGGCTTAATGCCCACCGAATAATTTTATAATATCGTTACCGTTTGCAAGAACTAGTAAAGCCAAAAGTATTACCATCCCTGTTATTTGAGCATATTCCAGAAATTTGTCGCTTGGCTTACGTCCCGTAATTATCTCATAAAGCAAAAACAATACATGACCGCCGTCCAAGGCCGGAATAGGTAAAACGTTCAATATTGCAAGCATTATGGAAAGAAATGCCGTTAATCTCCAAAAGCTTTCCCAATCCCATTGGGCCGGGAAAATACTGCCTATTGTTATGAACCCTCCCACATTTTTGTAGGCTTTTACTTCGGGAGAGAACAGCAGTTTTAACTGTTTTATATAATCACCGATTCCTTTCCAGGTTTGTTTAAAACCTTGGACTACAGCCTCTGAAAATGTATATTTCTTCTTTTCAACATTAAAAAAGGCATTCATATTACTTACGGGATAAACACCTATAAGCCCTTCTTTTGGTACGTGGAGGGCAATATTAATGGTGTCGTTACCGCGTTTAACCGTAATGATTACATCTTTATCTTTATATTTTTGAAGTTCATTTTTGAACTCCATAAAATATTTTTTTTCAACACCGTTAATACCTATTATAGTATCGCCTTTTTGCATTCCTGCGGCTTTTGCAACGGAATTATTTGTAAAGTCTTTTGCTACAAAAGGCAATCGTACCGAAATGAAAGGAGTTTTTTGTTTGATAAGTTTCCCCAATGAACCCGGAGGAAATACGATATCCAACGTGTCGCCGTTTCTTATAACTGTAGCTTTGTAAGCTTCGTTAAGAATTATTTCCGCCGGAATTTTCTGAAAATTTTCGACTCGTTTTCCGTCAATTGTCAAAATTTTGTCACCATCTCTGAACCCCAACTCAACACCTGTACTGTCAACGCTTATGCCGTATTTGTTTGCTTCGCTTGTTGGTAAATATTCTTCACCGTAATGGAGGTAAAGGCCTATATAAATTGCTATAGCCAAAACGATGTTCATAATAACACCGCCGAGCATTATTATTAATCTTTGCCATGCAGGTTTTGCTCTGAATTCCCATGGTTGTGGTGGTTTTTTTAACTGCTCCTTATCCATCGATTCGTCAATCATTCCTGCAATTTTAACATAACCGCCCAAAGGAAGCCAGCCTATACCGTATTCGGTTCCTTTGTAGTTGAATTTAAAAAGTGAAAACCACGGATTAAAGAACAGGTAAAATTTCTCAACTTTTGTTTTAAATAGTTTGGCAGCGGCAAAATGACCGAACTCGTGTATAATCACCATTATGGAGAGGCTCAATATAAGCTGCGCTATTTTTATCAATATAACTTGTATATCCATTTATCTATTTAGGTTTTTTATAAAATTTAAAGCTGCTTGTCGTGCAGCTTTGTCACAATTAATAATATCCTCCAAATCGGGATTCTTTATAAAAGGAAGCGAATTAACGACATGTTCATTCACTTCCGGAATTTCTGAAAAATTCAGATTGTTATTCAAAAAGTTATCTACGGCTACCTCGTTTGCTGCATTTAACAAACAAGGTGTATTGCCGCCTTTTTTCATTATTTTTAAAGCGAGTGCAAGATTACGAAAAATTTTTGTATTTGGAGTTTCAAAAGTTAATGTTCCCGTTTTTACCGGATTAAAATCATCCGTGTCAAGTTGTAATCTTTCCGGAAATGACAGGGCATATAAAATAGGTATTCTCATATCGGGGTTACTCATAACCGATTTAACATTTCCGTCGGTAAAATATACAAATGCATGAACCACCGATTGAGGATGTATAACTATTTCTATCTGATTAGGTTCCAGGTTAAAGAGCCATTGGGCTTCCATAGCTTCAAATCCTTTGTTTATCATTGTTGCCGAATCAATGCTTATCTTGTCACCCATATTCCATGTGGGATGATTAAGGGCTGTTTCGGGTGTTATGTTTTTCAGATCTTCCGGTTTAAAATTCTTGAAAGGTCCACCGGATGCCGTTAATATTACCTTTTTTATTTTGTTGTCACCTTCTCCCGCAAGACATTGAAATATTGCAGAATGTTCCGAATCTACCGGTATAATCGGAGTCAGGTATTCTAGAGCCGTTTCTTTTATAATATTACCCGCTATCACTAAACATTCTTTGTTTGCTAATGCTACCGGTTTTCTGTTTTTAATTGCGGCAAGTGTAGGTTTCAAACCTTGAAAACCTATAATTGCCATCAAAACAATATCAACGGTTTCCATGGAAGTGATTTGTTCAATAGCTCGGGAGCCGGCATATACTTTTATACCTCTGTCGAAAAGAGCGTTTGAAACCTCTTCAAAATATTGTTCGTCACCTATTACAACTGTGTTGGGATTAAACTTTAATGCTTGCTTTATTAACAGTTTGGCATTTTTGTTGGCGGTTAGCACTTCAACTTCGAATTTTTCCGGAAACCTTTCGATGACATCCAAAGCTTGTTTTCCTATTGAACCGGTGGAACCTAATATGGCTATTCTTTTTTTCAAAGTATTTCTTTTATTCGAATAATATGAATTTTTCAGGGTCAACAGGTGTTCCGTTATACCAAATCTCAAAATGCAAATGAATTCCTGTTTGTTGATATCCCGAGTCACCCGTCATGGCAACAGGATCGCCGGCTTTAACAACATCGCCTTCTTTAACAAGTAAATCGGAACAGTGTTTATAAACCGAAATAATATTGGCAGGGTGTTGAATCGCCAATACGTTTCCCGTTGCAAGGGTCCAATTAGAAAAGATTACCGTCCCTTGCAATGTTGCTTTAATTATTTCATCTTTTGCCGCGGCAATATCAACACCGAAATGTCCGTTTGACGGATCAAAACGGGATGTTATTATTCCGGTAACCGGAGTGAAAAAATTGTAGTCTTTTAGAGATTCTTTTTTTATGGAACCCGATAAACTTTTGTTGCCACTGTAATATAAGTTGAAGATATGCTCGTTTTCAAATTCTACTCTAAACAAACTATCCTCAACTGAAGTCCTTATTTTTATAGTGTCGTAGTTTACCGAAGCATTTCCTGCGGTATAATCATTATCGGGAAAGTCTTCATTGTTAAGTATCTTTTTCAGAGATTGTAAAAATTGATCTTTTTGTTTAATTTC
>WFZS01000162.1 GCA_015489465.1 Bacteroidales bacterium
ATAAATACTTACAATTATAATTTATTGCAAAACAGGGAATCAAAAGACTGTGACGCCAATATTTTTTATGTAGGGAAACTTAGTAACAAAGACAGAATTGATATGAGTTTTAACTATTATTTCTATAACCAGACTTACGATAACACTACGGGTTCGGATTCGATATGGCGTGAAGAAAACGGCACCAATAAAAAACATTTTTCCAAATTCAATATTGAATACAACAGAGAGTTTAATTCAAAGTTAAACACGCAAATAGGTTATAGCAACACTTGGAGGAAACTGGACAATTCGTTTATCGTAAACGCCTTTGACACAGCAAACAACAGCACCAGTTCATTCAAACAAACCGACTTGAGAAATAATTTTTACGGATATGTTTCATACGTTTTTAATAAAAAACTAAGTATGAAAGCGGGTTTTGCGGGTGAGTTCAGTAACCCGAAAACGGAAAATCAAAACAATCATTATTTTATTTATCAACCTTATTTCGATATAAAATACAAAACAGGTAAAAAAAGCAGTATCAAAGCGATGTTCCGTTCCGCTTCCGAATATCCTTCCATACAAGAAACAAACCCTTTCAGCTCACGCATTGACCCCACGACAATAACAACCGGAAATCCTATTCTTAAACCGTCGGTAACATATACGGCCTCCTTAAAATTCAGCTATATGAACGGATTGATTTCTTTGGAACCTTATTACAAATTCTCGTACAACTACATATCGCAAACGGGTTATTTAAGACCTGACGGCATATTTGAATATACTTATGATAACGTAGGTCATTATGAAGATTTCGGAGTACAAACCAACTTCACAATACCTTTCGGTAAAAAGTTTGTTTGGCAAAACTCCATGCAAGTTTATCACAGTAAAATCACACACGACAATTACAACAACAGCTTAACCGATTGGAATGCAGATTCAAAATTCATATATACCGGGATGAAGAATAACGGAATTGTGCTGTTGCAATACAGAAAATCTATGGGAAAGGTAATAAACGCAATGGGATATAGCAGAAATTACAACGACTATTGGTTACTCATTTACCAGCAACCTTTCTTAAAAAATCATCTTACCGCAATGATAGGCTACATGATTCCCGTTAACTGGGGTGTAAACTACAATCAAGATGTATTTACACAATCGACGGGATACGAAAAATACACAAACGTTGATATAAGCATTTTAAAAAATATGCTTATTTTCAAACTAACATACCGCTTTTCCAAAGGTAAAATAAAGAAAATGGACAAACATATAGACACGGAAAAAGAAAGTTCGGGAGGCGGAATTTTTTAAAATAGAATCAATATAATTAATTAAAATTTTAAACCACTGAGTTTCAAAAAAACTACTTTTGCATTATCATGTTTTTAAAAAATTAAACATTACCGATATGATGTGGTTTAACAAAATGGTTGCAGGAGTTTTACCTTATATGCCTAAAAATCTCGTATGGTTGTTTTCACAAAGATACATTGCTGGCAAAACACTTGCGGACGCTATAAAAACATCCAAAGAACTCAACCGACAGGGATACATGGTTACCATAGATTTGCTGGGTGAATTTATTGAAGACCTTTCGCAAGCCACTAAAAATAAAGAAGAGTATCTTAACATAATAGAAGAGATAGAAAAAAATAACATTGACGGCAATTACAGCTTAAAACCGACAATGTTCGGACTTTTGATTGATAAAGATGTCGCCTACGAAAATATCAGGGAAATAGTTAAAAAAGCAGCCGGGTACGACAACTTTGTAAGAATAGACATGGAAGACTCCAAATGTGTGGACCTAGAGATAGAGCTTTTCAGAAAACTGAGAAAAGAATTCCCGAAAAACGTCGGTCTTGTTGTTCAGGCATATTTGAAAAGAACTATGGACGATTTGAAGGCTATGATGGATATGCATTCGGAAGAATATCCGTTAAATTTCAGATTGTGCAAAGGCATTTACGTTGAACCCGCATCAATAGCGTATAAAAAATATGAAGAGATAAATCAACATTATCTTGAAGACCTTGAATTTCTTTTGAAAAACGGCGTTTATGTGGGTATTGCCACTCACGACACACCACTGATAGAAGGGGCTTACAAACTGTTGGAAAAATACAAAGTTCCAAAGGATAAATATGAGTTTCAGATGCTTTACGGTGTAACTCCGAACTTACGTGAATCCATTTTGAAAAAAGGACACCGTTTAAGGGTTTACGTTCCTTTCGGAAGCGACTGGTTTGCTTACTCAACAAGAAGGTTGAAAGAAAACCCGAAAATAGCCCAGGAAATTATGAAAGCTCTTTTTGTAAGGGGTTAAACATAAATTTATTGAAATATTCAAAAAGCCGTGCTTTATCAAGTTCGGCTTTTTGTTTTTGATAGAATTTTTTCGGCAACACTAATCTTTTCTACTGTTCCCAGATCAAACCAAAGCGAATTGTTATGTTCCAAACCTTTTACGGAATTATTTTTTGCCAAATCAAGCCAAACGGGTACGACAGGAAAACTTCCCGTATTCTTAATTTTTCCGGGATATCCCGGTGAAGCAATATAAATTCCGCTGTATGCTCTTTCAACATATTCTTTCAAAGGAGCATTAACCCATTTATACTCGCCTGATTTTATATTTTTCCACCCTGCCAACCTTAACTCCTCATCAAACAACAATTTCCGTGACGATTCCCTTTCTTTCACCAACAAAGTAACAAGGTTGCGGGATTGTTTGTGAGTTTTTATCAAATCAGGAAAATACAAGTCGGTATAAATATCGACATTATGAACCAAAACAGGTTCACTGCCTTCGAAAAACCATGCTGCTTTTTTAACGGCACCTCCCGTATCCAACAATTCCTCTCTTTCGTCGGAAATTTTAATATCCAAACCGAAATTCTTATTTTCTTTCAAAAAATCAACGATTTTATCACCGTGATGATAAATATTAATTAAAACATCATTAAATCCTTGATTTTTCAGCTTTTCCAATAGAAGTTGCAACATCGGTTTACCGTTAAAATAAACCAAAGCTTTGGGCAAGGTTTCAGTAAGTTTGCCCAAACGTGTTCCTTTTCCTGCAGCAAGAATAAACGCTTTCATTATTTTCCGTCCATTTTTATTAATTTGCCTGCACCCGATATATTGGAAATCACCTCGTCCGGGTTACCGTAATAATAAACCTCACCCGCCCCCGTTATTTTAACTTTTAAATATTTATTGACTTTTACATAAATCAAAGCCGAACCCGAAACATCTATTTTGCAACTGTCCTGCTCCATATTCTCGGTATGAATGTTTCCCGTTCCGGAAAAATCAATCTCGGTGTAAACGGCACTACCCTCCAAATTAAACATTCCCGTTCCCGAAACATCAATATAAAGTCTATTGGCATTTATTACCCCGTTCATTTCCATCAGCCCCACGGTTATTATGTGAAGCTCATCCAAAGTATCAAAGTTTGCATCAAATTTTATAGCTCCCGATGTTGATATCTCTTCTAGAACAGGTGATGTAAGCGTTATCTCTTTCGGCAAAACTATCGAATAACGGTGACTCTCGGTATCTACATTAAGTATTTGATTATTTACCGTTGTTTTTATGTAAGGTAAAATGTTAGATTCCGCGAAAATATCGCAACTGCAGCTATCCGATTTGGAATAACTTATATTATAACTTCCCGTTATATTAAGTCTGGTAAAATAATTAACATCCCTATGCTCCAATACCTGCTGTCCGTTACCCCTTATGTAATCGTCATCACACGACATTAAAAAAGCCGGTATAACTAATACCGGGAAAATGCCTGAGAAAACTATTTTTCTCACAATCTTAATGACAGAAATATTTACCAACTTATTTTATTGATTTATAAATGTTTTTTTGATTAACAAAGTTACAAAATTAGAATACCGGAATGAATTTATTCGGGAATTATCTTTTCTCCAACTCAATATGTTTTAAAATAATATTAAGCTTTCCGTTGTATTTTTCATTAAGATGTTTTTTCAACTTCTCGGCACTGTAAACCGAACGGTGCTGTCCTCCGGTACACCCGAAATTAACCGCAAGGTTTGAAAATCCTCTTTCAAGATAATTATCAATGCTAAGGTCAACTAACTCAAAGATGTTATCCAAAAACCGTTTAACCTCGTGTTTAGTTTCCAAATATTCTATGACTTC
>WFZS01000163.1 GCA_015489465.1 Bacteroidales bacterium
GGTTTCAGCGGTATGTCGGCGGAAGAGATAAGCGGTTATTTTGACAAATACGTCGGACTTGTAGCCTCAAATGGTGATTTGATAACAATCAACATACCGTTTTGGGCAATATTGGCATTTTTGATAACCTTGTTCATCAATATTTATATATTATCCAAAGGATTAAGCGGGGGAATAGAAAAAGTTGCCAAAATAGCAATGCCGTTGCTGTTAATATTCGGTATTTTTTTAGCTGTTATGGCATTTATAACCGGAAATACCGGTGAATGCCCGACATGTAACACTCATTTGGGGTTTAACTTTTTGTGGGAACCTAAATTCGACAGTCTTTCAAATCCGAAAGTGTGGCTTGCAGCGGCGGGACAGATATTTTTTACACTTTCGGTGGGAATGGGAACAATTCTATGTTATGCCGCTTATGTTAAAAAGAACGACGACATAGCTCTTAACGCCATGACTGCCGGTTGGATGAACGGTTTTGTGGAAATAGTTCTCGGTGCGTCTATCGTTATTCCTATTGCAGTAGGTTATATGGGTCTGGATTGGGTAAAAGAAAACGCAGGGTTTATGATGGCTTTTAAAACTATGCCTTATTTATTTAACCAATGGGGACCTGTATTATCGGCAATTTCCGGTTTAGCATGGTTCGGACTTCTTTTCATAGCCGGAATAACATCATCTTTGGCAATGGGAACACCATGGCTGGGATTTGCAGAAGATGAATTTAACTGGAGCAGAAAAAAAAGCGCTTACATGTTCGGTGGTATTGTTCTGATATTGGCTTTACCCACCATCTTATTTTTCCAAGACGGTGTATTCGACGAATACGACTATTGGACGGGAACGGTATCATTAGTGCTTTTTGCCATGGCTGAAGTTATCTTGTTCGGATGGTTTTTCGGAATAGATAACGGCTGGAAGGAAATAACAAGAGGTGCCGAAATAAAAGTTCCGAAAATTTACAAGTTTATAATAAAATGGATAACACCTCTGTTTATTCTGATAATTTTAATAGCGTCGTTTTTTAAACCTAACGAAGGGACTATGGTTGACTGGCAAAACGGTTTCGGACAACTGTTTTCAACAGGCACATGGCCGTTTGCACCCGATAGCATTATTGGACAGGTAACCCATGTCGGTAAAAAAGTCATATGGTTTAAAAACGGGGTTCCCACAGTGATGTTCGTTAAAGACATGTCCAGAATATTGTTGTTATTAACAATTTTATGGTTATTATATCTGGTTAAAATAGCATCCAAAAAAAGAAAGTTAAAAAACAGAAAAATATATTAAAAATGAGTACCGAAGCATTAATATTTATGATTATCGTCCAAGGTTCCGTAACAGTAATAACGGCATACTTTTTTTACAAAGTACTTAAAGGAAGTAAATAAAGTTTTTTGAGAATCGCCCGCAACGGTTTTTATAATACAATCATAATTTTACATGTCAAACATTTCCGGCAGAGAAAAAATTATTATTAAAGCATCGCGTGTTGCCATAGCCGGCAACGCTTTACTTTCGGCTTTAAAAATTTCGGCAGGTATAATTGCCGGGAGTATGGCGGTTATTGCCGACGGTATCGACTCGGCAAGTGATGTGCTTACGTCGCTGATAACTTTAATTACAGCGCATATCGTTGCAAACCCTCCCGACCCTAAATATCCATACGGATATAAAAAAGCCGATACTATAGCCACCAAAATTCTCGCTTTTATAATTTTTTTCGCCGGGGCACAACTGTCCATATCCGCCGTTAAATCTTTGATAAATCCCGTGGAAAAAGAGATCCCGGACATGATATCGGTTTATGTTATCATTATTTCCATCATAGGCAAACAGATTTTGGCGGGATACCTTAAAAAAACGGGACGGAAAGTTGAAAGTTCAATGCTGATAGCCAACGCAAAAAACATGCAAAGCGATGTTGTTATATCGGCTTCGGTTCTTATAGGATTGGTTTTTACTTTTGTTCTTAAAATGCCCATTTTGGACACTATTACGGCTTTTGCCGTTAGTATTTGGATTATGGCCGTTGCTTTTAAAATCTTTATGGAAACAAACCGCGAACTTATGGACGGTGTTGAAAATACCGATATTTACAAAACCATAATAGAAACGGTTGAAAAGGTGGAAGGGGCTTCAAATCCGCACCGTATTCGCGTAAGAAAAATTGCAAACTCGTGTGAAATATCCCTGGATGTTGAAGTTGACGGAACCAAAACGTTGAAAGAAGCCCATGACATAGCCGTTGTGATAGAAGATGAGCTTAAAAAAAAGATTAAAAACGTTTATGATGTTTTGGTTCATGTGGAACCTGTAGGCAACAAAGAACCCGGTGAAGTTTACGGTGTGTCGGAAAAGCACCTGTAAAATCAACTTTCTTTTACAAAGTTTATATTCCTCATCAAACCTTTATATCCCGGACGTTCCAACGGTGTTCCTTTGAAAAGTTTTCCCTGTTTATGACTTTTACTAAATATAAAGTATCGTATAATAGTAAAAGGCAGGCCTAACGTCGTCAGACTTATGTTTTTGAAATTTAACCAAGGCGGAGTTCAGCTCTCTTGACGTTGTGCTGATAGGGCCGATTACTTTGCTAATCAAGTATTTGTCTTTAACATTTTTAGAAAATCATTCAAATCGAACA
>WFZS01000164.1 GCA_015489465.1 Bacteroidales bacterium
AGATGTATCTAAAAAAAGAGAGCCTTCTGTTTTTCAACAAAAGGCTCACATATATTTTATAAACTATTAAGAATATCAACCACCTCTATATTTACTGTATTTGTCTTCTTTATGTTTCTTGATTCTTATCCAATCCTGTCCTCTTCTCCACGGATATCCGTTATATCTACCTGTCTTAATTTTAACGGCTTTAGAACTTCTGCCTCGTTTCATAGACCTTGGAACTTTTTCGGAGCCTTTTCTACTACCTTTACCAATGGATATAAATCCACGACCGCCACCTCCTCCGCTACTGCTAACTCTGTTTTTCTTGCTTACTTTTGTCTTTTTAACCCTGGCAGGTTTTGCACTTCTTGTTCTTGTCGGTCTTGACGATTTGTAAGAATCCTGAGCTTCTCTAACACCGGAACCTATTCTATATTGGATAGATGCCGTTATTAACCCGTAAATATCTTTTGATGTAGAACCTTTATAACCCGACTCCGGTCCATGCCCGTCAATTATATCATTATCTGCATAACTGTTTATTACACTCAATCCAACAGAAAGTCTCGGATTGATGTAATATTCGCCTTTCATACCATATTTAAAAACGGATGCAAAAGTCCTTCCTCCTAAACCGTGACCATGTCCGTAACCCCATTTGGTTGTATCGGGATCCGTATCTGTATTTTTGACATGAATCGTATTAACTTGTGAAATGCCTAACCCTCCTATAAAATAAAAGTTGAATTTTCTGTCGGACCTTTTATTACCGGCAAAAATATTCATAAGGTTTATTCTGCCGTTCAAAGCGGTTTCAATAAAATCGGCTTCAAAGCTTTCATGCCAAACATCGTTCACACCCGATAATTTAGCATAAGAAATATTTCCGCTTATACCTATAACGTAACCCAACTGCCATCCGAGTTCCATTCCACCGCCAAATCTCCATTCACCCGGTCCGGGGAAAATGCCACCCGAATGAATATCCACCGCATTATTAATGGTAAATCCCGCCGAAGGTTCTACATACCAATATTTTCTTACTTGCGAATTTGCTTGTTGAACAAATAAAAATAACATCAACAATAAAACGGAAAACAATATAGAACTTAAACGACCTTTATAAAAGTGCTTCATATCCCTAACATTAAAAAATGATGACTCAAAATTAGTACTAAACACGTCTCTTAAACTACAAATATATAATTCTTTGCTTTTATTCAAAATCTTAATGATAATTTTTATTCAATATTTTTAAGCCACCTTTCTATTTCTTCCACTTTAAGTACCGGAATATCAAGCTTTTTCTTTTTCCTGTATCCGTTAAGTTTTTGCTGAATAGCCGTGACTTTTGACTCTTTTAAAGTTGAGGGAGAGGAGTATCCGGCTCCCATTATGTGTTCTGCCCATTCTTCAGGAACACCTATTTTAATAAAATCCTCAGGGGTAACAGGCTTAACCTTTTTCTCGGGTTTCATTTGCGGGAAGAAAATGACCTCTTGTATTGAAGGTTGATTAGTCAACAACATAACAAGCCTGTCAATTCCTATACCTATACCGGAAGTCGGCGGCATACCATATTCCAAAGCCCTTAAAAAGTCGTAATCAATAAACATTGCTTCATCATCACCTCTTTCCATAAGTTTAAGTTGCTCTTCAAACCGTCTTCTTTGATCAATAGGGTCATTGAGTTCGGTGTAAGCATTTGCAAGTTCTTTACCGTTAACCATTAATTCAAATCTTTCGGTTAGCTCGGGATTATCCCTGTGACGTTTACAAAGCGGTGACATTTCAACAGGATAATCCATAATAAAAGTGGGCTGAATAAAACTGCTTTCACATTTTTCGCCAAAAATCTCATCGATAAGTTTTCCTTTTCCCATTCCTTCATCCGTTTCGATTCCCAGTTTTTCCGCAATTTCCCTTATTTCCGATTCCGACTTTCCCGTTAAATCATATCCCGTATGCTCTTTTATGGCACCCAAGATTGTTTGTCTTTTAAACGGTGCTTTGAAGTCAATTTCCTTATCACCAACTTTAATTTTGGTTTTTCCATAAAGATCCAAAACTACTTTTTCGAGCATTTTTTCCGTCATTTCCATCATCCACAAATAGTCTTTATAGGCAACATACAGTTCGACCACCGTGAATTCCGGATTATGAAAACGGTCCATTCCTTCGTTACGGAAATCTTTTGCAAATTCAAAAACACCCTCGTAACCACCTACTATTAACCTTTTAAGATAAAGTTCATTGGCAATCCTTAAATAAAGGGGTATATTCAAAGCATTATGGTGAGTAACAAAAGGCCGGGCAGCCGCACCACCCGGTATAGGTTGAAGTATAGGTGTTTCAACTTCCAAATAACCTTTTTCTATAAAAAACTCACGCATCGATTGAATAATGCGGGCTCTTTGAATAAAAGTGTTTTTGACATTCTCGTTTACCACCAAATCCACATAACGCTGACGGTAACGCTGATCCGGGTCCGTAAATGCATCATAAACCTTTCCGTCTTTTTCTTTAACTATGGGTAGAGGACGCAATGACTTTGCAAGTACCGTAAATTCTTTTACATGTATTGTGATCTCTCCCATTTTTGTCACAAAAGCATAACCTTTAATTCCTATAAAATCTCCAATATCCAAAAGCTTCTTAAAAACGGTGTTATACATGGTCTTATCCTCACCCGGACAAATATCATCACGTTTTAAATATATCTGTATCCTACCTGTTGAATCCATTATTTCGGCAAAAGAGGCAGCCCCCATAATACGCCTGCTCATAATCCTTCCCGCCATTGAAACTTCCCTGAATAAGCTATTATCCTCCGGAAATTTTTCCAAAACATCCTTTGCATATGCATTAACCTCATACATTGCCTGGGGATAAGGATTTATCCCGAGTTTCCTTAATTGCTCCAAAGCTTCTCTACGTACAATTTCTTGTTCACTAAGTTGTTCGGTCATCTTTTTTAAAATTTTTTGCAAAGATAACTTTAATTAACTAATGGCACAGATTTTGAGCCACAAAAACGCTATTTTTGCAAGGTTATTTTATGAATCCCCATTTTCATAATTAACTATTACCTTGTTAAATAGACATTTTATTTTTGAAAGGAGATTTTAAAATGGAAAAAAAATATACCGGTAACGGTGAAGCCAGTAACGATAATTTAAAAGGTCCTAATAATCCCATTGATTTAAAAGGGCAAAAGGTTAAATACCCCGTAACTTACAAATTAAAAGCTGTTATGGACGGGACCAGATTCGACGATGATAACAAACAGGATATTGTTAACGTGTTAAAGGATTTGGATATTAAATATTCTTATCTGGATAAAAAGTTGAGTTCAAAAGGCAACTATGTAAGTTTTACTTATAAAGTAACTTTGGACAATAAAGACCAATTATATAAAATGTATGAAGGGTTACGTGCTTTGGACAGTTTAAAATTTGCATTATGATTTATAAATTACTTATCTTGTCGGTAGGGGGTAGCATTGGGACAACACTCCGTTTTTTGGTTTATTTTTTAATTGAAAAAGACCGGATTTCTGGGTTTCCCTGGGCTACTCTCACCGTTAACACTGTCGGTTCTTTCTTTATAGGATTTTTATGGGGATTTTTTGCCAATCATTACATATCACCGGGATTACGGATGTTAATTTTTGTCGGTATTTTAGGAAGTTTCACTACTTTCTCCACCTTTGCTTTCGACAATTTCAGTCTTATACGCGACGGTGAAGTAAGAGAAATGATACTATACCTTTTAACGACCAATATTCTGGGAATAGGACTTGCTTTCGGTGGATATTATATTGCAAAACTCATAGGGTAACAAAATGCACAACATCGAACCGTTTTACAATTGGGAAAATATTTATCGGTCTTCAAAAGATACGAAATCGCCGTTTTACGGCAAAAAGTATAGCGATACCGTTTGTCATAACACCATTTACAATCATTACATTCATCCGCAATGGGACGAATTCGGCTCCCAAACACTATATATTAAAATATTGTTTGTTGATTACGAAAAACATTATGCCATAATAGAACTTTTGGGTGAGTGGAATGACACTTTATATAACGACATTATGTTTTTGTATAGAAATGTTATTGAAACATTGCTGGATAAAGGTATTACGTATTTTATATTAATAGGTGAAAACGTTTTGGATTTTCATTCAGATACGGATGACTACTATGCCGAATGGTTTGATAATTTGGATTCCGACGGGTGGATAGCGGCTTTAAATTTTAGAAACCACGTAATTAACGAATTTTCGGAAGCTAACATCGACCACTATTTTGTTTTCGGAGGGCAGTTTGACGAGTTACCGTGGAGAAACCTCCAACCCTATCAACTTTTTAAGTTGATAGATGAATCCATTACAAAGAGATTGGGTTTTTAGTTGAAATATCATTTCCCAAATTACAATTCATTTATAAAAACAAAAAGGCCGGCATTTTAAACACCGACCTTTTTTAATGTTTTGACTTTTTTCAAATTATTTTACAATCATCTTTTTAGTAATACTTTTGTCTCCTGTTTTAACCGTATAGAAATATACTCCTTCACTGAAATCCGATACGTTAACGGTAAAACTCATAAGATTACCATTAGAAACTTTTTCAGTAGTAAAGACTATTTGACCAAGTGAATTTACAATTGTTAAATCCACTTCACCTTTAGGAACTTTAACATCTATTTTTGTTTTGTTCACAGCGGGATTTGGACGGTTTTGTGCAACTTTTATACCGGTTAACTCATGCTGCTTTATTCCGGTAGGTAAAGGAGAAACCGGTAAATAAACAATATTGTTTACAACAGGGTCATGTGCCTGATAACCTGCCAAACCGGGTATATTACTCGTTTGATAAGTAATATGAAATGTATTATTGACACTCATCATCGAAGGGAATACACATTCGCTTGCCAAATGATATACATCCCCGGTAACATCTTCAGGCACCGACCATTTTCCATCCATCTCACTTCTTGTCATAAATAAATGACGATAATTTTGCATTACAGCCTCATTAACGTAACCTAAAGCTACGCCGGAGTAAATTATATTTACAATTTCTTTTCCCGAACCGTCATAAGTAATATCCAATTGAGGCATACCGGTAAGCGAGCAATAATAGTCTGCTATACCTACTATACTGTCACCTTCTTCTTGTCCGTTACCTTCGTTATAAGTATATGCCGCCAACTCACCTTTTAAATATAAAGGATGGTTTTCCCAACTCGAAGGCAAAACATCATTTGTAATAGTTGCAGTATCCAGTGGATCCATAGTTTCATTCCAATAAACCAACCCGTCGGAGTAAGGATAAAACGCCCAAGTATTATCATCGGGAGTGTCGTCAATATGAATTTGACGGCCAAAAGCAACATGTACCATTCCGTTTTTATCAAGTGCAATTGCATTGTTACCGTCACCGCCACCGCAGCGTGGCAAATCCCCGCTGTTACCATCAAAAAACGGGTCGGGACTTTCGTAAAATGTAATTTTTTCCCAGTTATCGCCTCCGTCGGTAGATTTCATTACAAAGCCGTCGGCTATACCGTTAAAAATAACAAAAGCAATAGTATCTCCTTTAGGAACAGCCCAAGCATATTGATCGGCACCGGCACCGCTGTAATCATCAGAGGTCATGCCGTCAAGTATTTGCATATAAGGATCCCATGTTTGTCCGCCATCGGTTGTGCGCGAATAAACAAGAGCCGATTTAAGTCCTTCATATTCAAATCCTCCCCATCCGTACATACAAATTACATGCACCGTTTTTTTATCGTCACCGGTAACACATATTCTCGGCCAAACCAGTTCGGGACCACCCTTTTCACCGTTTAGATTTTTAACTCCGGAAGGTTGTTCCAAAGTAAAATATTGCCAATCACCTTGACCTTTGGTTTCTCTATATGAAAAAAGAATATTTCCGGTAGGATAAGCATGCGCCGCCACTATTTCACCGTTTTCGCCGTATTCCGATATTTCAGGCCATCCCGTTCTGTCATTTTCTATTCTTGTATCAGGAATGGGACCCCAATCAGTACCGTTAAAATAATTATAGCCGGTTCCTCTGTCGGGATATCCGCTTTCAAAACCCATTGTCCATACAACACCTTGGGTTCCGTCGGGCCAGGCCCAAATGTGTCTGGGAGAAGAGCCATATGACTGCACATCATATTTTGTGTTACCCACAACTATATCGGCATCTCTGTTCTCAGCAGCAGATGCTGTATTTTTTAGATAAGGCTTTTCAACTCCGGGAGTAGGTTTAACCATTGTTTTAACCGTTGACAAAGCCTTTTTTTCCAGGAATGCACTTTGTGAATAACCTGAAATTACGATTGCCAATGAAACTAAAATAAGTAAAAATTTTTTCATAATATTGTTTTTGGTTGATTAAATTTAATTTCAAAATTTACCTTGTCACTTTCTTTCAAAATTAACAAAAATAGTCTTTAAATAAGGGAAGGTCCTTCTGAAATTTAAAAAATTTCAGAAGGACCTTATTGCAATTATTTATTAAAACATTATGCACCTTCCATGGACTTTTCCAATTCACGGGCATGTTTTAAAAATGTTTCCACATTCATTTCTTTAAAGAACAACATCCCGTGAGTTGCACGCAACCTCGGGTGTTCATTTTGATAAAAATAATTTTTACCAAGTACAAGTTGAATATTTTTTAATTGATTTATCCAAATTTTCTGTGCCAATGTACTGAACTTACCATCCAACATGTAGCTCGGGAAAGGTGCATCAACCTGTGAAAGATAACATGTTGTAAAAGCATTATCCATAACCGCCAACGAGTTTAAAGAAACAGGCACGAAAACATTTGCCTCGGACGGATGAAATTTAAACCAAACGTTTCTGTAACCTATTATTTTAAGTTTTGAAGTGTCCGTTTCTTTACTCCAAAGCCGTATTGCTTCTGCTATTGCCTGCAACACTTTATAATGAGTATCAGGACCGCTTCCTTCCGGGTCGAAAGCAAGACTTATCGTAGTAGGTTTAACCTCTCTCAGCTCTTCCAAAATCGGTATAACATCCCTGTTTCTTTCGGGTTGTTCGGTAAATATATCGCCGGTGTAAAATCCAAGACGTAAATGGTGAACATCTTTTACTTGAACACCGAAATGAGCCCATACCAACTCTTCTTCAAATTCCCGAACCATTCCTTTAAGTTTTTGTATGTCGGGCGGATTTTTTTCACCGTCATAACTGTTTTTAAGTTTATTGACAACCTGTTTAATACGTTGGACAAGTTCTTCTTTATTTTTAACATTATAAACTTCAACAACGTTTCGCACAAGCCTGTGACTCAAGCCTCTTTTTCTCTCATCGGGTTCGCCCGAAGCCACTTTATTCAAATAATGATAAACATCTTTATCCCTTTTCAGTTTATATCCTTTTTCAAAAAAGTCGGGATATTCTATCATTTGTATCAGGCCCTTTTCAATAAAATACAAAGTATCTTCCAGGGCTTGTATCATAAATTGATTTGTTACGGCCGTAAACCCTGAGGTCATTACCGTAAACCGGAATTTGTTGCTTACCTCTCTTAACTGGTGACTTATATGCGGCATCAAGCCGAGCATTATATCATCGTGGTGGGGACCGGTATGATAAAACACTTCATTTTGGCGTTTTTTCATGCCCGATTGTATTTTATTTTTTACCGACTCTATCACTTCATTTACCGTTTCAACGGAAACACCGGGAATAAGTTTCGTGTACGGATCATTCATTAAATGTTCCATGGTAACATGGTGACCGTAAAGGTCATTTTTCACAAGCATATCTATGACTGCTCTTTCGGTTTTTTCAAAGGTCCATTCACCTGATTTATAATAATAATCCACCGAGTCTTTAAGAGCAACCGCCGCACCTTTGGTAATGTAAAAACGGGCTTTGGGTAATTTATGTAAAACCGTGGCGGGATAAAGCACATCCGGTTCTTTTTCCAAGGCATTTTTAACCACATCGGCTTTTGCCTCTCCGGCAGCAATTATAATAGCCGTAGCATTTTTATTATAAGTTATAGTTTCAAGTCCTATTGTTATAACGAGCCTGTTTTTTGCCACGTTAATACCTCCAAGGTCGCCTGCAGCTACCGCTTGTGTTTCAAAGTTTGTTTCGGTTAAACGTGTATGAGAATGGTGGTCCGACCCACGAGTGTTAAAAGCGATATGTCCGTCGGGACCTATTCCACCCAGGAAAAATCCTATTCCGCCTTTTGCTCTTATTTTTTCTTCATATTCCGAACACCAATTATCAATTTGATAAATAGATTGTTGTTGTAATTTTTCCTTTGAATTTGCCGGAGATCTGAACCTTAGAGATAAGTCTATTTTCAGGTCGGGGAAAACCTCTTCAAAAGTTTTGTTATTGGCCAAAGGGATTTCGTCGGAGTTAATCAAAAGAGCTTTTCGGGGATCAAGGTTAAATCCTTTAATGTAAAAATTGTTTACATAGTAGTAAAAACTGTTATGTTGCCACGAATGAATGGGATAAAACTCATCTATTTGAACAAAATTCAACCCTTTGGTTTCAGGTTTTTTTAAATGTGAAATATTGTATTTTTCAAAAATCTCACGTGTTTTTTTACTCTCCCAATTATTTAAAAAGTACTGAGTCCATTTAATAAAATGCTCAGGTGTTTTTCCGGTCGGAAGACTTATTACTCCTTCGGGATTTTCAGAAATCCATTCAATAAAACGCAATGCGGTAAAAAGACCCAGTTGCGGAAAGTTGTCCACAGTAATGTAAGGCATCCGGGTTTGCATTGTTTTCCATTCCACATTGTCGTAAAAGACTTTTTCTACATTAGAAAAATTACCGATATCTATCATTTTACAAAAAAATTTAAAAAAAGAGGCTGCCTTTTCATGCAGCCTCTTTAAAATTAATTAATTAACTATTTAATCATCATTAACATCCCACCATAACGGCGTACCGCCTGTATCGGGACCTTTGAGGCATTTTTTAGCTTCTTCAACACCTTTGGGGTTTGTTTGATACTCAGGTTCAACAAAGTTGATCCTTTTAATAAAGGTACCGTCAGGTATTGTTCCGTTACTGTAATTTACTTTTAACGTGAATTGTTTAGGATATCCCGTTCTTCTGAATTCAGACCATGCTTCTTGTCCGTCAGGATACATGGCTATCCATTTTTGAGTTATGATTTTGTCGAGTTTTGTGTCAAAATCATCACTTTCTTCCCATTTGATTGTAGCTGTTTCAACTGCAGGAGTACTGTTATCGGGATGAACGGGATCAACATAATCAATAGGTTTGGAAGTAGCATCGGCAAGATAAGCATCCGCACCTGCACATCCGTGTTGTTCAAAGGATTTTTTAACTCCCGTTTCATAAAAATCCTTGGCTGTACCGCCCATATTCCATCCGCGCAATGCTCCTTCTGCCCTCAAAAAGTAAACTTCTGCACAGGTCATTAACTGAACATAACCGAAATTTGTAAGTTTAGAGAAGTTTACATACTCATCTTTTGACTGTATTTCGATACCTTCACGGATACCTTTATAATCTCCTGCATATCCTTCGCCTGTAGCAGGTTGGAAATATTTTTCCATACGCGGATCGTTGTATCCTTTAAGTATCGATTCCATGTTTGCATTCATCCTGATATCATTCCATGCATTATTAATTGTATTCAAAGGATGGCTTAAACCTGCATCGCTTTTTACATAAAAATTATCTGAATTGTCTTCCAAAACACCAAACGGGTTAGCAATAGCTTTTTCAGCTTCCGCTTTTGCACGTTCGGGGTCAACATTGGAAATACGGATTGCAAGACGCAGTCTTAATGAATTGGCAAATTTTACCCATTTGGCATAATCGCCTCCATAAACAAGGTCAAAGTTTTTAAAACGTTGAACGGAACCGTTATTGGCAAATTCCGAAAGAACGGTTACTGCAGTGTCAAGATCTTTAAAGAAAGCATCATAAACTTCATCTTGACAATCGTAACTAATACTACCGTCCTCGTTCAATTGACCGTAATGTGTGTAAATAATAGGACCGTAAATATCACTTAATCTATGCATAGCTTCAACACGTACAATTTTAGCCCAAGCACCGAAATACTTTCAATGTCATCGGGGTTTAGGTTCGATATGGCGTCTCCTCCGTCAACACCGGGAGAACCGTTGGTATTTGTACCACCCCATACACTACCCGGTTGGTTAGGTGAATAGCTAAGCATCGGAACACCGTCTATAACATATAAAGGTTGGTTGTTCCTTGTTGATTTGTTACCACGTAAAGTAATTCTAACCGAACCGCCCGTTCCGGATGCACTTCTGTTAATTTGCATACCGGCAACTTTACCGTTCAATGCATTTATCGGGTTGGCATCCTTTACAGCGGTAATTTCGTCGCTTTTAACCTGTTGGGTGGAATAAGC